>JBNJGE010000039.1:0-19693 GCA_051747505.1 Pseudomonadota bacterium
GGTGTGGGCGGGGGGCGGGGCGGGGGGGGGCGCGCGCCCCCCCGCCCCCGCGACGGGGGGAGCCAACCGCGTGTCCGCCACGCTGCTGATCGAGCAGGTCCTGAACGGCCTGCAATACGGATTCATGCTGTTCCTGATGGCCGCCGGGCTGACGCTCGTCTTCGGCGTCATGGGGCTGATCAACCTCGCCCATGGCTCGCTCTACATGGTCGGCGCCTTCGCCTGCGCGGGCGTGGCGGCGGCCACCGGCTCCTACTGGCTGGGCCTCGCCGCGGCGCTGGCCGCCGCGGCCGCCGCCGGCGCGGTGGTGGAGGTCGCCGTCATCCGCCGCCTCTACGCCCGCGACCATCTCGACCAGGTGCTCGCCACTTTCGCCCTGATCCTGGTCTTCTCCGAGGGGACGCGCTGGCTCTTCGGCTCCTTCCCCCTCTTCCTCTCTCCGCCCGAGGCGCTCTCAGGCGCGGTCCGCCTCCCCGGCGGCCTCGACTATCCCCTGTTCCGGCTCGTCCTGATCCTGGCCGGCGGCGCCATCGCCGTCGCCCTCTTCCGCCTGATCGGCCGCACGCGGTTGGGCATGCGCATCCGCGCCGGCGAATCCGACCGTGAGATGATCGCCGCGCTGGGCGTGAACATCACCCGCCTCTACACCGTCGTCTTCGCCCTCGGCGCCGGGCTGGCCGGCCTCGCCGGCGCGCTGGTCGGCACGCTGCAATCCGTGCAGGTCGGCATGGGCGAGCCGGTGCTGATCCTCGCCTTCGTGGTCATCGTCATCGGCGGCATCGGCTCCATCGCCGGCGCGCTGGTTGGCGCCCTGCTGGTCGGCATGACCGACACGCTCGGCAAGTTCCTGCTGCCCATCGCCTTCGGCGCCGTCATGGAGCCGTCCGAGGCCACCGCCGTCGGCTCCGCGCTCGCCTCCATGCTGATCTACATCCTGATGGCCGCCGTGCTCGTCATCCGCCCCACAGGCCTGTTCGGAGGCCGCGCCTGATGCTGCCCGAGCGCGTCCTCAACGCCCTCGTCTTCGCCGCCCTGCTGGGCACGGCCCTCGCCGCCCAGCTGATGGGCGAGCCCTTCATCATCACGCTGGCCACCAAGGCCGCCATCCTCGGCCTCGCCGGCGTCGGCCTGAACCTCGCCCTCGGCCTCGGCGGCCTCGTCTCCTTCGGCCATGCGGCCTTCTTCGGGCTGGGGGGCTACACGGCCGGTATCCTCGCGGCCTCCGCCATGAACTACCAGCCGGTCATGACCTGGCCCCTCGAGCTCTCCGGAACCAACCAAATGCTGACGATCTGGCCCGTCGCGCTCGTCGTCTCCGGCCTCGCCGCGCTGGTGATCGGCGCGCTCAGCCTGCGCACCTCCGGCGTCTATTTCATCATGGTCACGCTGGCCTTCGCGCAGATGCTCTACTACTTCGCCATCTCTTGGCCCGAATACGGCGGCGAGGACGGCCTCTCCTTCTTCGTCCGCAACGAATTTCCCGGGGCCAACACCTTCGACCCCATCCAGTATTTCGCGATCTGCGCCGGCCTGCTGGCCCTCGCCCTCGGCCTCTCGGCCCTGCTCGCCCGCTCCCGCTTCGGCCTCGCCCTGCAGGGCGCCCGGCAGAACCCGCGCCGGGTGGCGAGCCTCGGCATCCGCCCCTTCGGCGTGCGCCTGACCGCCTTCGTCGTCTCGGCCATGATCACCGGCCTGGCCGGCGCCCTCTACGCCGATCTCAACCGCTTCGTCAGCCCGACCATGCTCAGCTGGCACACCTCCGGCGAGATCATGGTCTTCGTCATCCTCGGCGGCATCGGCCGCCTGTGCGGCCCTGTCGCCGGCGCCGGGCTCTTCATCCTGCTCGAACACCAGCTCGGCGGCGTGTCCGAGCACTGGCCCGCCCTGCTGGGCCTGCTGCTCCTCGCTGTCGTCCTCTACGCCCGCGGCGGCCTCATCGGCGCGCTGGCGCGGGAGCCGCGCGATGGCTGAGCCCGTCCTGGAGCTACGCGGCCTGACCAAACGCTTCGGCGCCCTCACGGCCACCAACAACGTCTCCCTCGACCTGCGGCAGGGCGAGATCCACGCCCTCATCGGCCCCAACGGCGCCGGCAAGTCCACGCTGATCGCCCAGATCACCGGGGAGCTGCGTCCCGACGCCGGAGAGATCCGCTTCCTCGGCCGGCGCATCGACGCGCTGGACCCCGCAGGGCGCGCCCGTCTCGGCCTCGCCCGCAGCTTCCAGGTCTCCTCCGTCGCCCCCGGCTTCACCGCCCTGCAGAACGTCATGCTCGCCGTCCAGGGCGCCCAGGGCCGAACCTTCCGCTTCCTCCGTCCGGCCCTGTCCGACCGCACCCTCACCGAGCCCGCCCGCGAGGCCCTCGCCCGCGCCGGCCTCACGGGCCGCGAGGCGACCCCCGCCGGCGATCTCGCCCATGGCGAGCGCCGCAAGCTCGAAATCGCCATGGCCCTCGCCCTGCGCCCCCGCGCCTTCCTCCTCGACGAACCCATGGCCGGCATGGGCCCCGAGGGCGCCAGACAGCTGACCGCACTCCTCTCGGACCTGCGCGCCGAGGCCCCCATCCTGCTGGTCGAGCACGACATGGACGCCGTCTTCGCGCTCGCCGACCGCATCTCCGTCCTCGTGTACGGCCGCGTCATCGCCACCGGCACGGTGGATCAGATCCGCGCCGATGCCGAGGTGCGCCGCGCCTATCTGGGGGAGAGCGTATGACCGCCCTCCTGCAAGCCGACTCGCTGGAGGTCTTCTACGGCCACGCCCAGTCCCTCTTCGGCGTCTCGCTCGAGGTCGCCGAGGGCGAGGTCGTCGCCCTGATGGGCCGCAACGGCATGGGCAAGACGACGACCATCCGCGCCATCTGTCGCCTGCTGCCCCTGACCTCCGGCCGCCTCAGCTTCGCCGGCCAGGACCTCGCCCGGCTGCCCAGCCACCGCGCGGCCCGCCTCGGCCTCGGCCTCGTCCCCGAGGGTCGGCGCATCTTCCCCAATCTCACGGTGGAGGAGAACCTGCTCGCCGCCGCCCGTCCCGGCGACTGGACGCTGGCGCGCGTCCACGCCCTCTTCCCGCGCCTTGAGGAGCGCCGTGTCCAGTCCGGCGCCACCCTCTCGGGCGGAGAGCAGCAGATGCTCGCCATCGCCCGCGCCCTGATGACCAACCCGCGCCTGCTGATACTCGACGAGGCCACCGAGGGCCTCGCCCCCGTCGTCCGCGCCGAGATCTGGCAAGCCGTGCGGTCCCTCAAGACCGCCGGCCTCTCCATCCTGCTGGTGGACAAGTCCCTGCGCGAACTCTCCGAGACCGCCGACCGCGCCGTGATCCTGGAGCGCGGCGCGGATGTCTGGACCGGCCCGATGGACGGGCTCACGCCAGAGCTTGCGGACCGTTACCTCGGCGTCTGACCCCTCAGCCCGGATCCGCCGTCAGCAGCACCTTGCCCGAGCGCCCCTCCCGCGCCGCATGCGCCACGGCCTCTCTGACGCGGGAGAGAGGGTAGCGCGCCTCCACCGGCGTCGCGATCTCGCCCGCCTGCAGGCGCTCCAGCAGACTGGCATAGACGCGCCTGATCTCCTCCGCCCCGGCCTGCGCGAACCAGTCGGCCAGCCAGAAGCCGCGCAGATGCACGTCGCGAAACACCAGGTCCGCGACGTCGATCCGCGCCCTCTGGCCGGAAAGCAGCCCGTAGACCGCCACCACGCCGCCCTTGCCGCAGGCGCTCGCCAGCTCGCCGGTCATCTCGCCGCCCACGGCGTCCAGCGCCAGCTTGGGCGGCGCGCCGGCCGCCTGGGCGATCTTGTCGGACAGATGCCCCGCCCGGTCATCGACCACCACCGCGTCCGCCCCCAGCTCGCGCAGTTCCGGCATCAGCTCGGCGCGACGCACGATGTTGACGGTGTGCAGACCCTTCGCCTTCGCGAACCGGATCACCAGACGGCCCACGGCCGAGTTCGCCGCCGACTGCGCCACCCAGTCGCCGCGCGCCAGATCCGCCAGCCCCAGCATGATCTCCGCCGTCGCCGGGTTGGCCTTGAGCATCGCCGCCTGCTCGGGGTCCGCGCCCTCGGGAACCGGGATCACCCCCTTGGCCGAGGTCACCAGCATCTCCTGCCAGCACGGCCCGCCCAGCGGCAGCACCCGCTGGCCGACCGAGAGCCCCTCGACCCCCTCGCCCAGTTTGTCCACCACGCCCAGCGCCTCCGCACCCGGCGTGGCCGGCAGCGTCTCCGGCCTGTCGCCATACCGCCCCTCGATGCGCAGCAGGTCGGCGGGGTTGATCGGCATCACCTCCAGCTTCAGCCGCACCTGCCCCGGCCCGGGCTCGGGCGCGGTCTCGTCGATCACCTTCACCATCTCGGCCGGCGCGCCATGCGCCTCGAAGATCACGCGCTTCATCGGGGGCTCCTCCTCTTGCCTGCCGCGCGCAGTTGGCGGCGGCCGCCCGCCGCCGTCAAGCCGCCCGCTTGCGCGCGCCACCCGCCCTCGCGCATCCTCGCCCGGACCGCCCCGCCAGAGGACCCCGCCCATGACCCGCATCTTCGGCGCCCCCTCCCGCTACATCCAGGGCCCCGGCGCGAGCGAACGCCTCGCCCCCGCCCTCGCCGCGTGGGGCCCGCGCGCCGCGGCCGTCGCGGACCCCATCGCCGCCGACCTTCTCGGCGAGCGCCTGCGCGATAGCGCCCGGGCCGCCGGCGTCGACCTCTCCCTCAACCCCTTCTCCGGCGAATGCACCGCCGACGAGATCGACCGACAGGTCGAGCTCGCCCGCCTCGACGGCGCCTCCGCGATCGTCGGCCTGGGCGGCGGCAAGGCGATCGACACCGCCAAGGGCGCCGCGCAGGCCCTCGGCCTGCCGCTGATCGTCCTGCCCACCATCGCCAGCAACGACGCCCCCACCAGCGCCCTGATCGTCATCTATGACGACGCCCACCGGGTGGCCGAGGCCCGCCGCACGCCCCGCAACCCCGACCTCGTGCTGGTGGACACCGAAATCATCGCCAACGCCCCCGCCCGGTTCCTGCGCGCCGGCATCGCCGACGGCCTCTCCAAGACCTTCGAGGCCCGCCAGTGCATGCAGGCCGGGGGCCGCAACTTCCTCGACGGCGCGCCGCCGGAGGCCGCCCTCGCCCTGGCCGACCGCGCCTGGAACATCCTGCGCGCCGACGGCGAAGCGGCGCTCGCCGATGTCGAGGCCCGCCGCGTCACCGACGCCCTCGAGCGGGTGGTCGAGGCCGCCGTCCTCCTCAGTGGCCTGGGCTTCGAGAACGGCGGCCTTTCCCTCACTCACGCCCTCATGCGCGGCCTGACGGCAGAGCCCGAGCTCGCCTCCCGCCTGCACGGCGAGCTCGTCGCCTACGCCCTCCTCGTACAGCTGACGCTGGAGGGCCGCGACCCCGCCTTCCTCGCCGACCTGCGCGCCTTCCACGCCCGCCTCGGCCTGCCCCGCTCCCTGGCCGATCTCGGCGGCCCCGAACCCTCCGAGGCTCTCGGCCTGCGCGTCGGCGCCCTCACGCTGGAGGCCCCCTACGCCCGCCACTTCGACCGCCCCCTCTCGCCTGCCGACATCGCCACCGCAATGGCGCAGGTCGAAAGCGCCGCTGCGGCCGCCGCTTGATCCGCGTCAAGACTCGCCCGAAGGATCCGAAGCAGGGTGGCGCCCGCACGAGTCGGGGACCGGAGCGCATGAACGAGACGCCGCGCCTTCGGCACAGAGAGGTTCCGGGCCGGCTCCGCCTGGGCTTCGACGGCCTCCGCGGCCGGGCCGCCCGGGGCGAGGCCGTCGCCGCCCGCCTGCGCCGCCATCCCGGCGTCCGCGCGGCCGAGGCCCGCCCCGCCACCGGCAGCCTGATCCTGCGCTTCGATCCCGCCCTCGGCCATGACGCCATGGTCGACGCCGCCGTCGCCGCTTTCGCCGCCGATCGCTCGCCCAGCCCCGACCCGCCGGCGCCCGCCGCGACCCTCCCCGCGCCCCGCCCAGAGCCCTCCCCCGGCGCAGAGGGCCCCGCCCATCCCTGGCATGCGCTGGAACCCGACGAGGCCTTGCGCCGCCTCGGCTCCGACCTGACACTCGGCCTCGCCTCCGAGGAGGCGCGGCGCCGTCTCGGTCGCTACGGCCCCAACCGCCTCGCGAAGCGCGCCGGGCCGACGACCTTCCAGCTCATCGCGAAGCAGCTCGACGGCCTGCCGGTCGTGATGCTGATAGGCTCGGCCACCTTCTCGCTGGCCACCGGCGGCGTCGCCGACGCCGTCGCGACCCTTTCCGTCGTCGCCGTCAACGCCGTCCTCGGCTACGTCACGGAGGGCCAGGCCGAGCGCACCATCGCCGCCCTCACCGGCCCCGAGGACAACCCCGTCAGCGTCGTCCGCGACGGCGAGCGCCGCACGCTGCAGGCCGTCGAGCTCATCCCCGGCGACGTCATCCTCCTGCGCCCCGGCGCCCGCGCCCCCGCCGACGCCCGCCTGCTGGAGGCCCACGGCCTCAAGGTCGACGAATCCGCCCTCACGGGCGAATCCCTGCCCGCGAGGAAGCGCACCCGGCCTCCCGAGCCCGAGGACGCTCCCGTGGGGGCCCGCGCCACCCTGATCCATGCCGGCTCCATCATCGCCGAGGGCCGCGGCGTGGCGCTCGTCACCGAAACCGGTCCCCGCACCGAGGCCGCCCGCCTCCAGCAGCTCTCCGAAACCGCCGAGCGCCCCGAGGCGCCCGTCGAGGCGGAGCTCGACCGGCTCGGCCGCAGGCTCGCCTTCGCCAGCCTCGGCGCCTGCGCCGTCTTCGCCGGCGTGGGCCTGCTGCGCGGCCACACACTGCCCGTCATCCTCAAGGACGCCCTCGCGCTGGCCGTCGCCGCCGTGCCCGAGGGGCTGCCGATGGTCGCCACCACCACCCTCTCGCTGGGCCTGCGCCGGATGGAGCGCAAGGGCATCCTCATCCGCCAGCTCAGCGCCGTGGAAAGCCTCGGCGCGCTGCAGACGCTGTGCCTCGACAAGACCGGCACCGTCACTCTCAACCGCATGAGCGTGGTCGCGGCCGTCCGCGGCCGCGACAGCGTCGAGCCCGGCGACGCCGAGGCGCTCGCCGACCTCCGGGATCTGCGCCCTCAACTCCGACGTGGAGATGGCCGAGGGCGCCCCCGCCGCCGGCTCGCAGACCGAGCGCGCCCTGATCGATTTCGCCCTCGCCGCCGGCCTCGACATCGAGGCCCTGCGCGCCGCCCGCCCCCGCCGCCACACCATCGAGCGCGCCCCCGACCGCCCCTGGATGGCCACCTTCCACGAAGGCGAGGGCGACCCCGTCGCGCTCAAGGGCGCCCCCGAGGCCGTCCTCTCCCGCTGCTCGCGCATCCTCGGGCCCGAGGGCTCCCGCGATCTCACCGACGAGGACCGCAACGCGATCCTCGAGCACAACGACCGCCTCGCCGCCCGCCCCGCCCGCGTGCTCGCCTTCGCCAGGGGCCCCGCGCCCGAGTCCGGCCCGGAGGACGAGGCGCCCGAGCTCTCCGGCCTCACCTTCCTCGGCCTGCTCGCCATGGCCGACCCCGTTCGCCCGGGCGTGCGGGAGCTCATCGCGAAGATCCGCCGCGCCGGCATCAGGCCCGTGCTGATCACCGGCGACCAGGCCGCCACCGCCGGCGCCGTCGCCCGCGAGGTGGAGCTGTCGGGCGACGACCCGCTGCGCATCGTCGACTCCACCGAACTGGCCGACCTCGCGCCCGAGCTCCTCGCCGCCCTGGCGCGCGAGACCCATGTCTTCGCCCGCGTCGCCAGCCACCAGAAGCTCGCCATCGTCAAGGCGCTGCAATCCGCGGGCCGGGTGGTGGCCATGACCGGCGACGGCGAGAACGACGGCCCCGCCCTAGCGGCGGCCGATGTCGGCGTCGCGATGGGCCGCGAGGGGACGGAGCTCGCCCGCGACGTCGCCAACGTCGTCATCCGCGACGACGAGCTCGCCACCCTGGTCGAGGCCATCGCCCAGGGCCGCGCCATCTACCGCAACATCCGCCGCTCGCTCGAATTCCTGCTGACCACCAACATGTCGGAGATCGCCGTCTCCATCGTCGAGGCCGCCCATGGCCCGGGCGAGCTGGAATCGCCGATGGAGCTGCTCTGGATCAACCTCGTCACCGACGTCCTGCCCGGCCTCGGCCTCGCCCTGGCCGATCCCGACCCCGACGTCATGGAGGTCCCGCCCCGCTCGGCCGCGGACGCCATCGTCCCCTCGACCGACTATCGGCGCATGGCCCTCGACAGCGGCACGATCGCGCTCGCCGCCCTCGTGCCGCATTTCGTGGGCCTCGCCCGCTACGGCCCCGGCGCCCGCACGCGCGGGATGACCTTCCTCGCCCTCTCCCAGGGCCAGCTTCTCTACACTCTCGTCTGCCAGCGCCGCGACCCGCGGGAGCTGCGCCCGGGCCGGCTGCTGGAGAACCGCCGCCTGGACGCGGCCCTGCTCGCCTCCTCGGCCATCGGCGCCGCGCCCTTCTTCATCCCCGGCCTCGGCCGGTTGCTGGGCGTCGCCCCCCTGCGCGGCGGCGACCTGCTGCTCTCCCTCGGCGCGGCCCTCGCGCCCACCGCCGCCGTGCTCGCCCGCCGCTCCGTGCGCCTGTCGCTGGAGCGCCTGCCGCACGAGGCGCCCTCGCCCGCGACCCCGGAGGCCCCGCCATGCGCAACTTCGTCCTGACCTCGGAGGCCGTCGCCGCCGGCCACCCCGACAAGCTCTGCGACCAGATCAGCGACGCCGTGGTGGACGCGAGCCTGATGGACGACCCCATGGCCGGCTGCGTCGCCGAATGCGCGCTGGCCAGCGGAATCGCCTTCCTCTCCGTGCGCCATGGGCGTGAGCCCGGCTTCGACCCCGCCGCCATTACCCGCCGCGTGCTCGAGGCCGAGACCGGCGCCCCCGGCGCCCCGGCCACCGTGATGCTCGACATGGTCCGCCTGCCCGAGCTCGCCGGGCCCTCGGCGGAGGCCGACCGCATGACCACCGCCTTCGGCTACGCCTGCGATCACGGCGCCGACCTCATGCCCCGTCCGCTGATGGCGGCCCACCGACTGCGCGAACGGCTCGAGGCCGCCAGCCGCGGCGCCTTCTCCGACTGGCTGTCGCCCGACGGCGTCGCCCAGGTCGCCATGCGCTTCGCCGATCGCCGCCCGCAGGCCGTCGAGGCCGCCGCCCTCGGCGTCTTTGTCGCCAAGGACGGCCCCGAGGGCGCCGACCTCGAAGCCGCCCTGCGCCGCGAGGTGCTCGACCCCGCGCTGGAGGCCGGCGACATCCCCGCCTCGCGCGAGCTTCGTCTCGTGGTCCAGCGACAGCCCGGCGCGGGCGGCCCCCGCGCCCATGCCGGTCTGACCGGGCGCAAGATGTCCAGCGACACCTATGGCGGCTTCTCCCGCCACTCCAGCTCCGCGCTCAGCGGGAAGGACCCCTCGCGCGTCGACCGGATCGCCGCCTACGCCGCGCGCCAGGCCGCCGTCAGCGTGGTCGCCGCCGGGCTCGCCGCCGAATGCGAGGTCCAGCTCTCCTGGGTCCCCGGCGACGAGGCCCCCGTCACGGTGGAGATCGACACCTTCGACTCCGCCGTCGAGCCGGAATCCGAAATCGCCGCCCGCCTCGCCCGCTCCGTCGATTTCCGCCTCGGCGCGGTCATCGAGCGGCTGGATCTGCACGGGCTCCCCGCCCTGCATGACGGCGTCTTCTACCGCCTGCTTGCGCGCGGGCCGCATTTCGGCCGCCCCGAGCTCGACCTGCCCTGGGACCGCCCCCTGACCCTGCGCTGACCGGCCCTCAGCTCTCGGGCGGCGGGATCAGCGACAGCGCGCTCATCATGAGCGTGGTGGCCGGCCCCGCGACCTGCCCGCGGGCGAGCTGAACCGCCGCGCCCGCCGCCAGCAGCAGCGCCAGCGTGGTGCGGAAATCCAGGCTGCCGGCGGTGCGCCCGCGGATCTCCTGGTCCATCCGCATCATCCCGAAGCGGGCCGCCTGCCCGACCGGCGGGGGGGCGGCCGCCCGCTCCAGCCTCACACCCTCCGCCCGCTCCAGAAAGGCCCGCAGCGCCTCGGCCGGAGCGTCGGCCTCCAGGATCACGCTGCCGGTGGCCGGGCGCGCCAGAACCCGCCGCGCCCCCGGTGCAGCCGAGACCGCCTCGGCCAGCCGCTCCAGCCTCGCCTGCGACGGCTTGCCCGTCAGGCGCAGCCGCGCCCGCCCGCGGCACAGATGCGCCAGCCGCGCCCTCACCGCGGCGCTCGCCGGCGCGCCCTTCGTCTCAGTCATCGCCCTCGCCGCCGCCCGCCCGGCCGGTGGCGGACGCCGGCCGGGCGGAGCCTTCGGCCTCCGCCTGCTCGGCGTGAAGATCCGCCTGCACTTCGGCCGCGATGTCCTCGAAATGCTCGTAGGCCTCCGCGCCCGCCCTGCGGAACTCCGTGTAGGCGACCGTTCCCGTCCTGACCGCCGCGCGCGCCACGGGGCGGGAGGCCCGCGCCACCGCCACCGCCACGCCGGGGATCAGAAGCATGCCGCCGGCCGTCACCGCGGCGCCGACGATGAACCCGCGCAGAAACACCTCGGCTCTCCCTTGCCAGACTCGCGCCCTGCCGCCGGTGTCGCCCAGAAGCTTCCCCCGCGCAACCGCCGCGCGGCTCAGTTCGCGTAATATCGGTTCGACGCCTTGTAATACTCGGAGTTGTAGCCGCCGTAGCCGTACTTCGCCATCTTCCGGGTGTTGATCTGCGTCATCGCCAACCCCGCGATCCGCACCTTGATCTGGGCGAACTGGTTGAGCCCGTTGCGCACAAGGTCCCTGTTGGTCGCGTTCCAGCGCACGCAGTAGAGCACCGCGTCCGTCAGCGGCGCGATCACCCGCGCATCGGGCACCGCCAGCACGGGCGGCGTGTCGATCACCACGAAGTCGTAACGCTCGCGCGCCTGCTCGAGGAACTCCCGGAACCTCTGGGAGGAGAAGACATCGGCCGCGTTGACCCGGGTCTCCTCGCCGATGATCACGTCCAGCCCCGTGCCCGCGTCGTGATGGACGGCCTCCTCGAAGCTCTGCTCGCCGGTCAGAAGCCCCATCAGCCCGTTGCGCGGGGCCTCGGGGAAGTAGTCGCGGAAGGTCCGCCGGCGCAGGTCGCACTCGATCAGCAGCACCTTGCGGCCCAGCCCCGCCGCGTTCTGCGCCAGCAGCAGCGAGCAGGTGGTCTTGCCCTCCTTCGGCAGCGAGGAGGTGAGCATGACCATTTCCGGCGTATGGTCCACATCGGCCAGCAGCACGCCCGTGCGCAGGTTGCGGATCGCCTCCATCAGCGCCGAGGACGACTTCTCCGTCGCGTAGTCCAGCAGCCCCCGCCGCGCGCGCACCGGCGCCACCGGGATGGCGCCCAGCACCGGCAGCCCCGTCGCCTCCTCCAACTCCTCGGAGGTGCGGAAGGCGCGGTTGAACTGCTCGAGCAGCATCACCACCGCGATGCCGACCAGCCCGCCCAGGAAGCCCGCCGCCAGCACCGTCAGCGTCTTGTTGGGGAAGGAGGGGTCGAGATCCACCACCGCCGGGGACAGGATGCGCGCATCCGCCTGCTGCACGCCCTGCTGGACCGAGGTCTCGTTCAGCCGGCGCAGGAACTGCTCGTAGATGCGCCGGTTCGCCTCCGCCTCGCGCTGAAGCTGGCGCAGCTCCACCATGTCCCGGGTCTGGCTCTCGAGCTGGACTTCCAGCTTCTCGATGGAGGTCCCGACCGCCGCGAGCTGATCCGCGGCGCGCTGCCTCTCGACCTCGTACTGGACCAGCTGACGCTCCGCCGCCGCCTCGAAGCGCGCCATCACCTGGGGCGCGGCTTCCCCGTCCGCCGCGGCGAGCTCCTCCGCCAGGCCCTCGAGCCGCGGCTGCCGGGACAGTTCGGCCACCGCCGCGTAGTCCGAGTCCGCCAGCGCCGCGGACAGCCGCTCCGCCCGCTCGCCCGCTTCCTCGCGCGCCGCGCGCAGCTCCTCGGTGCGCTCGCGAAGGTCCTTGAGACGAACGTTCATCGCCGCAAGCGCCTCCTCGGAGATCAGGCTGGTGGAGCTGTTGTAGGCCTCCACCGCCGCCTCGGAGCGCTCCAGCTCGGTCTTGAGGTCGGCCACGCGCGACGACAGCCACTCCGTCGCCGCCTCCGTCGCCTCGAACTTGGTCTCGAGCTGGTCGAGGATGTAGAGGTCCGCCAGCTTGTTCGCCAGACGCGCCGACAGGACCGGGTCGTCGGTCTCCACCGTCAGCGAATAAACATAGGTGTCCGCGCGCGAGACGACGGTGAGGCTGTCGAGCAGCCGGTCGATCGCCTCCTCCCGCGCCCAGTAGCTCTCGTCCAGCGCCTCCCGCCCCGGCGGCGCCTTGTCCTGGACCGCGCCGCGGACGGCGTTCTTGACCAGCGTCGCCGCCTGGAGAACGCCGGCGACCAGCAGCGGGGGATCGGGCTCCTCCACGAGGGCGGGGTTGAAATAGGGGTGCTCCACGAGGTTCTCGGCGTCGACCACGCGCCCGGCCAGCGCGCGTGAGCGCAGGACCTCCGCCTCGGCCAGGATCGAGAAGTAGTCGGCCGAGAAGCCCGACACCACGCTCTCGACGTCGATGATCCGCTCCTGGCTCTCATCCATCATCACCACGGCCGTGGCGGTGTAGAGCGGCGTGATGGCGTAGACCAGCGCCACCGCGAGCAGCGCGAAGGCGAAGCCGAAGCCGGAGATGGTCAGCTTGCGCTGCCAGACGCTCCGGGCAAGCGCGCGCAGATCGACGCCTTCCGCCTCCACGCGCGCCGCGCGCTCCCGCGCCGCCGCGCCCGTGTGATCGACCGTCTCGTTCCGCCGGCGATCCGTTTCGCCACGCACGCCAGGATAGTCGTCCAACAGGCTTGCCCTTTCCGCCACCGGCCAGCCGCCGGGAGCGGGCCCTGATCCTCGACCAGCCCCGCCCCGGCCGGATTCGTTCTTATCGCGCCGCCCGGGAGGGTTGCACGCGAAAGTTTGCCGCGATGCAAACTCCGCGGCCCGCCCGCCTGCCTTTCCAAGCGCCAGGGCGGCGTGTAGCAAGGCGGCTGCGGGCGGCGCGGGCCGCGCGCCCAGGCGGCACGGGAGCGCCCAGCGCAGATGACCGCGAACGCGTCGACGATCGGATACCGAGACCTGGCCGGACGCGTCTCCGTCCTGGCCGCGATCCGCTATCCCCTCGACGTCCCCCTGTTCCTCAAGTTCCTGATCGTGCCGCTGGCCTTCCACCACATGCTCGGCGGCCGGATGGAGCGCTTCGTGTTCTGGGCCGCGCCCTTCCTGGTCTACGGCAACGTCGCGGCGATCGGGGCGAACACGCCGTTCCTCGACATCCTGAGGCTGAACTTCGCCTTCGCCTTCGTGTTCTACGCCTCCTATGTCGCCTCGCTCGGCCGAGATGCGCTGATCCGCTCGATCGTCATGATCCTCGTGCCCGCCGCGCTGGCCGTCGCGGCGCTGGAGCTCGCCCTCGGGACCGGGGGCGAGCGCGCGGTCGCCGGCCTGATGCCGATGCCCGGGCTGAACTGGCTGTCCGGCCTCGACATGCTTCCGCGTCTCAACGGCCTGCATGGCGGCTCCAACTACAGCGGGGCGCTCTACGGGCTCCTGGCCCTTGTCCTGATCTATTCGGGCAGGCGCATGGCCGGCCTCGCCATGGTCGCCGTGATGCTTCTCTGCGTCAGCCGCGCCGCCACGCTCGCCTTCCTTTTCGCGGTGATCGTGTATCACTCGCCGCGCATCGTGCAGCGCGCGGCGGTGATCGGCGCCTTCCTCGTCATCCTGCTGATGCCGGTCGTCCTGTGGGTGAGCGAGCCGCTGCTGAACCCGATGCAGCGCGCCGCCCTCGCGACGGCGACCACCCTGCGCTACATCAACTGGCTCAACTTCATCGAGATGGGGCTCGACCACCCCTTCTTCGGCGTGGGCTATTTCCAGGGCAAGGAGCAGATCTCCGCCCAGACCCTGATGAGCTGGCAGGTCCTGCTCCAGCGCCGCATTCCCGAATACGAGGCCCATCACCTGGTGCTGGACGTCTTCGGGGAGCTCGGTGTGGTGTTCACCGCCCTGTTCCTGGTCTTCTACGCCAGGGTCGGCTTCGACGCGCTGAGTCGGGGGCCGCTCGCCTGCGCGGTCTACGTGTTCGTCTCGCTCGCCTATCTGACTCTCAGCGGCATATCCGACTGGACCTTCTGGTTCGCCATCGGGTTCATCTACGCCGCGCCCGTCGCGGCGACGGCCCCCGCCCCCGCGCCGGTTTCGGACGGAGGCGCCTCCAGGGCCGAGGCGCGCGCCGCGCCCGGCGGCTAGGCGCGCGCCCGGCCCCCGTCACAGTATCAGGATCCGCGCCATGCCCAGATGCACGCGGGCCTCGCTCGTCTCCCCGCTGCGGGAACGACCGGAGAAGAGGCGCAGCACGACATCCTCGGTCCCGTCGGACACATAGGCCGCGGCGCAGAGATGAACCCACCTGTCCCAGCCAGCGCCGGCGCCGCCGACATCCTGCGTCCAGATGATCTCGTCGGCCGGCGCGGTGGTCGCGGCCAGCCCGGCCCCCTCCAGCCGGCAGGCCAGCCCGAGCCGGTCCGGGTCGGCCGCCGCCTCCCCCATCAACACGGCCTGCAGCAGGATCACCCGCCCCTCCGCCTCCGGCAAGCGCAGCGTCGCCGACATGCTGTTGTCGCTCGCCCCCGCCGCGCCCGAGAGCGTGATGGCGGAGCCCGCCGAAAGCGTGCGCGCGGCCTGCGTGGTCAGCGACAGGGCGCCGCCCTGCGCGCTCCAGCCGGACAGATCCCCGACATCCGCCCGCCACAACATCTCGGCCTCCGGCGCGACGACCCCGAAGTCGCCGAGCCGCGGCGCGATCCGCCCGATCTCGGCGAAGCCGTCGACGGTCTTGAGGCTGACCCTGCCCGCGACCTCGACCTGCGCCGCGTCGCCGGCCTGCAGCCCGGCCACCAGCATGGCGCAGGCGCGCATCCCGGGCACGCTGTTGCCGGCCAGCTCGCAGCCGCCGGGCACCAGCCGGACCCGCCCCGCGCCGGAGGCCTTGATCAGAGCCCGCCCCCAGCCGCTCTGCAGCTTCTTGGGATTGACGATGTTCAGGCGCCCGCCCGCGCAATGAACGACCGCGGGCTCCAGCGCCGCCTCGTCCACCGGCTCCTTCTCGGAAAACTCGCCGCCGCCCGCGAAGCCGCAGTTCTCGAAGAAGCACTTGTCGAAGACGCCCAGCGCGCCCCCCGGCCCCGCGTCGCTGACGCCGTCATGATAGACGAGCCCCTTGCGCGCGAAATTCAGCCGGCTGCTGTCCACGGTGTAGACCGTCTCCGGCGTCTCGGACCCCGACGCGGCGACGTCGGCCCGCAGCGCGTAGCCGGTGCAGCCGCCGAACATGCACTGCACGTAGTGCGAGGGCGCCTCGATCCGCGCCGCGTCGGCCGCCGTCCCCTCGGCGCGGTGCCTGGACGAGGCGACCATGTGAAACTGGCTGTTGTCGCTGTCGGCGCCCACATGCAGCCCCACCGTCCGACAACCGGAGACCGCGACGTCCGAGACCTTCGTCCCGCCCGTCCAGACCGACCAGCCCAGCGGGACGGGATTCGCCCGTTCGTCCTCGGACAGCACCAGCCCGAAATCCACCGTGTCCTGCCCGTCGATGTCGAAACGCGCGAGATTCGCATCGCCCGCGGCATAGCCGGCCCCGCCGATCTTCACCTGCGCGCCCGCGGCGGAGAGCAGCAGGCGCGCGTGGCGCGGCGACGCCCCCCTGATCGAGGCGCGGCCCAGGACGTTGATCCGCCCGGCCACGGCGTAGTCGCCGGCCAGCACGATCCCGCCGCCCGTCTCCTTCTGCCAGACGATGGCCGAGGCGATCGCCGCGCTGTCATCGCCTGCTCCGTCCCCGCTCGCGCCGAACATCTGCGGCAGCGCTTCCGCCTCGTCGAGCCTCCACCACCGGGAGTCGGCGGTCTGGAAAGCGCCGTCATGGGCCGGCTCCGCGGCCGCGGCGACATAGCGCGCGGCCCCCCCGTCCCCGGGCGCGTTCCAGCCCAGAAGGCGGATGGCCAGCGTCTGCTGCGATGGCGAGAGCGCCCGCGCCTCGAACACGTCGCGCGCCTCGGCCGAGGGCGCGCCCTGGGCGATCAGCGCCCGCGCCTGGTCGCCCGTCAGCGTCTCGGGCGCGCCGCCGCCCTCCGCGCGCCCGAGGAGGACCCCCTCGGGCAGATCGGCGATCCGGTCGAGCGTCACGGACCCGGCGCGCAGTTCGTAGGCGCCGACGCTCGCGGCCCCCAGCGTGCCGGATGAGCCGTCCGCGAGAGCGCGAGGGGCGAACACCGCGGGCGCCGCGGCGAAGAAACGGAGCATGGCTGACCTCGTGATCGGAGTCCCGCCCGCCGGCGCCTGCGCGCCGGACGCCGCCGGCGGCCCGGGCCGGAGCGCGGCGCGCTCCCGGCCGGCGGGCGGGACATCAGGGGACTCGTGCGGGGGGGCGTCGCCCGGCCCGGACCCTCGTCCGGGCGGCCGGCGCCGTCCGCCGCGGGTCCATTTCATAACGCCGAAAAGTTTACCGATCATTGAGGCGTCCCCATCGGACTGCTCCAGGCTCCGCGGGCCCCCGCCCGCGCCGCAGACCGGCCGGGAAAGGGGATGCGGCCCGCGGGCGAGTTCTCTATTCTGCGTCGCGCAACGCCCGGTCGCCAGCGGCCGCCTCGGCAGATCCAGCCTGAACAGGTTACATCCGCAGAATGCCGGCCTCACTCTCGGGCATCCGTCGCCGCGTCGCGGCTCTGGCGCGCGACGACCTGGCGCGCCGCCTTGCGCGCGGCGGCGCCGCGGCGCTGGTCATCAAGCTGGGCGCGGCGGGGCTCTCCTTCCTGATGTTCCTCCTGCTCGCCCGCGCTCTGGGGGCGGAGGAGTTCGGCCGCTTCGGCTTCGCCTTCTCGCTCGCCACCAGCCTGTCGGTCGTGGGCAGCTTCGGCCAGCGCATGCTCGTGCTGCGCTACGCGCCCGCCTACCACGCCGAGGGAGACGCGGCCCGGCTGACCGGCGTGCTCCGCCACGGTTACGCCGCGGTCACGCTGGGGGGCCTCGCGATGGCCGGCGGCCTCGCAGCGGCGGCCCTGCTGCTGCCCGGGCTTGCGGATCGCGCCCATCTGCTCGCCGCCGCGGCGCTGATCCTGGCGCTGGGCCTCGCCGAGTACCAGGCGCGCGCGCTCCGGGCGGTCGCGGGGATGGTCCTCTCCCTCGCTCCGCGCGACATCTTCTGGCGGCTGGCCGTCATCCTGGCCGCGGGGGCGTGGCTGCAGGCCGGCGCGCGCCCGCCGACGGCCGCCGAGGCGCTCGGCCTCGTCGCCGGCCTGCTGATCGGCGTGACCCTCGTCCAGGCCGCGCTGCATCCGCTGACCCGCCCTCGGTCGCTCCTTCTCTCGCCCGCACGCCACGAGCGGCGCGAATGGATGCGCGCGGCCCGCGGCCTGTGGGGCGTCTCCGTCGCGCAGCTGGCCGGCCCCAATCTCGCCATCGTCCTCGGCGGCCTGCTGCTGGCGCCGTCCGAGACGGCGATGCTCTTCGCGGCGCTCCGCGTGGCCATGCTGCTCGATCTGGTCACCCTCGCCGCCCAGATGGTCGGCGCCCCCCTGATCTCCCAGCGCTGGCACGCCCGCGACACGGCCGGCCTGCAGCGGATCTGCCGCCTCATCGCGCTGGCGACGTCCGGTCCGGCGCTCGCGGCCTTCGCCCTTTTTCTTGTGGCCGGCGACTGGCTGATGGCCCTCTTCGGCCCGGAATTCGCCGAGGCCGGCTGGCTTCTCGTCGCGCTCTCGCTCGGCTATCTGTCCAGGACCCTGTTCGGCCCCGCCGCCATGATCATGCAGATGGCGGGGCGCGAGCGCGCGCTGCTGCGCATCGCCGCGACCTGCAACGCGCTCGCCATGGCGGCCGTGGCGGCGCTCGCCGTCCTGACGGGCCCGCTCGGCGCGGCGCTCGCCGCCGCGGGCGGCATGGTCGGCTGGACCGTCCTGGCCCATCTGGACGTCAAGCGCCGGCTCGGCGTCGACAGCTCCCTCTTCGGGGCCCTGCGCCGCCCCTCGCCCGGGGAGAACCCGGGATGAGGCCCAATCTTTTCCTCGTCGGCGCTGCGAAAAGCGGCACCACGGCTCTCGCGGAGCTCCTGTCGGAGCAGCCCGAGATCTTCCGCCCCCATGTCAAGGAGCCCAGCTGGTGGAGCTCCGACTACCGCAGGGGCGAGGCCACCGTGAAGCTCGAGAGCCAGGCCGATTACGACCGTCTCTTCGCCCCCGCCCGGACCGCAGGGGCCCGCTACGCCCTCGACGCTTCGACCAGCCATCTGCACTCCGAGGTCGCCATCGGGCGCATCCTCGCCTACCGCCCCGACGCCCGCTTCGTCGTGAGCCTGCGCGACCCCGTACAGATGGCGCACGCCTTCCACATGGAAACGCTCTTCAACGCCAACGAGGACGTCGAGGACTTCGAGACCGCCTGGTCCCTGCAGGCCGAGCGCGCCGCCGGCCGCCGCCTCCCGCCCGCCTGTCACGAGCCCGCGAAGCTGCAATACCGCACCATCTGCGCGGTCGGCGTCCAGCTGGACCGCCTGCTCTCCCTCGCCCCGCGCGAGAACGTGCTGGTGCTCTTCCACCAGGACCTGCTGGACGACCCCGAGGCGGTCTGGTCCCGCCTTCTCGCCTTCCTGGACCTGCCGTGGCGGCGCGCCGACCTCTCGCGGCAGTCCGGCGCGGCCCATTTCCAGCGCTTCCCACGCCTCGCCCGGCTCTACCAGCGCCCGCCCCCGGCGCTCGGCCCCGCGGTGCGCGGCGGCAAACGCCTGCTGGCGGCGACCGGGACCACCAGCCTCGCCAAGCGCGCGCTCGCGCGCCGGGGCCGCCGCCCTCCCATGCGCCCGGAATTCGAGGCGCGCCTGCGCGAGGCGTTCGCGCCGGAAGTGGAGCGTCTGCAGGCCGCGACCGGGCGCGACCTCTCGGCCTGGAAGCCGGCGCGCCCGGCCGGCTGACCCGCCCCGCTCAGGCCGTCCGCCGCTCCGTCACGCCCGCGGGCCGCGCCGCGCCCGCCGTCCCCGGCTCCTCCAGCCAGGCGTCCAGGTCCCGCCCGATCAGCGCCGCGGTGCGCCGGACATCGTCGGCGAAGACCTCCCGCAACTCGGCGCGGAACCCGGTCCGCATGGGCTCGCGCGACCGGGGCTTGCGCAGATACCGCTTCAGCGCCTCGACGGCCGGCGGCCTCGACCGGCGCAGCGCCCCGCGCAGCCGCCACATCGGCCCCCGCAGTGGCCCCGGCGGCGTCAGCACCAGATCGGCCAGCCACTCGAAACGATGCACGCGAGAGGCGTTGACCCGCGGGAAGGCGTCGCGCCCGTCCTGCGGCAGCTCCAGGAAGTCCAGCGCGCGCTCATAGACCCCGCGCGGATCGGCCCGCAGGTCCTCCTGCAGCAGCACCAGACGCCGCTCCGCGGGCACGCGCGCGAAGAACCGCTCCAGCTGCGGCGCGTAGGACGCCATCTCCCGGTACTGCAGGAACTGCGGCGCCCTGCAGGTCCCCGGAATCCGCTCGCCGCGCGCCCGGGCGTCCTGCAGCCGCCAGGCGGCCTCGAAGTCCCTCTCGTCCTCGTTGCGGGAGAAGATCAGCTCCATGTGCCAGGCATGGACCATCTCGACCGG
>JBNJGE010000040.1:0-19644 GCA_051747505.1 Pseudomonadota bacterium
CATCGGCGCCATCATCGCCACGCCGGTCAGCCAGGGCGGCAGCTTCCTCGTCTACCTGACCTTCATCATCGTCCAGAACCCGCTGATCGGGGCCGCGACACTGGTGCTCTACCCCGCGCAGGCGTGGCTGGTGCCCAAGCTGCAGCACCGCGTGGTGACGATGATCCGCCGGCGCCTCGCCAACATCCGCGCGATGGCGCGCGAGATCGAGGAGAGCGTGGACAGCGCCACGGAAATCCGGGCGCTGCATGCGCGGCGCTGGCACATGGCCGTCGTCTCCGACCAGCTCTACGAGAATTACAAGATCCGCCGCCGGATCTTCATCCTGAAGTTCCTCATCAAGTTCCTGAACAACGTCGCGAACCACCTGACGCCCTTCTTCATCTTCCTGATCGGCGGCTGGTTCGTGATCGAGGGGCAGCTCGACATCGGCGCCCTGACCGCGGTGCTGATCGCCTACAAGGACCTCGCCCAGCCCTGGAAGGAGCTGCTGCGCTACTACCAGGAGTACTCCGACATGAGCTCGCGCTTCACCAATGTCATGGAGCAGTTCCAGGAGGACGCCGAGCCCGCGCCCCTGGAGGAGGAGGCCCCGACCGGCCGCCATGCGCTGGAGCTCAAGGGCGCGAGGGTGCGGGACTTCTCTCGCGCGGTGAGCTGCCATGTCCCGAAGGACTCGGTGGTGGCCGTGCTGGGCGAGGACCCCAGCGAGCGCACCGCGCTGCTGGAGGCGCTGTCGGGGCTGTCGGACGGGCTGGGCGACTCCTGGCGGGCCGGCACGCCGACGCTCTACCGCGCGGCCGTTTACGTGCCGCCGGATCCGCGGGTCTTCACCGGCACGATCCGCTCCAACCTGCTGCAGGGCCTGCGCTTCCGGCCCGTCGCTCCCGGCGACGACGAGGAGCGCGAGGCCCGGCGGCGCGAGGCGGAGCTCACCGGCGCGCCGCCCGACGACGTGAGCGACCAGTGGATCGACCCGAAGGAGGCCGGCTATCGCGACCTCGACGCGGTCGAGGAGCGCATGCTGGAGCTGGTCCGCGCGCTGGGGGTGGAGGACGACCTCTACACCATCGGGCTGGAGGTGCGGGTGGATCCGGCCGAGCAAGGGTCCCTGGCCGGCCGGCTTCTGGAGCTTCGCCAGCGCATCGCCGCGTCCGAGGAGCTCGGCGTCATGCGCGAGGACTTCATCGATGTCTGGCGGGAGGACCGCTACAACCCCAACGCCAGCGTGGGCGAGAACCTGTTCTTCGCGCTGCCGCGGGACCCGGCGACGCGCTGGGCCGACCTGGCCGGCGACCGGGAGGTGCTGCGCGCCCTCGACGAGGCGGATGTCCGCAGCATGATGGTCGAGATCGGCCTCGACATCTGCGAGACGCTGCTGGAGTTGTTCGAGGGCGTCTCGGCCGACTCCGACCTGTTCAAGCGCTACGGGCTGTTCCCCCGCTCGGAGACGCCGGCGATCGAACATACCCTGCGCCGCGCCCGCCAGCGCGGAGTGGGACGGCTGAGCCGCGCGGAGCAGACGCGGATGATCGGCATCGCCTTCTCCTACAGCTCCGCCCGCTACCGCTTGGGCGCGATGCGGGCGGAGGAGCGGATCGACCGGCTTCTGGCCGCACGGCGGAAGCTGCGCGGGCTGTCGGAGCGCGACCCGCGCTTCGCGCCCTTCGATCCCGACAGCTTCCACCCGGCCTTCACGATTGCCGAGAACATCTTCTTCGGCCCCGTGAAGATCGAGCGGCGCGACAGCTGGCAGCCCTTCAAGGCGCGGGTGGACGAGCTGGTGGACGAGCTGGGCCTGCGCCCGCTGATCCTGCGGGCGGGCGTGGACCAGCCCGTGGGCGAGGGGGGCGCGGCGCTCAACGCTCAGCAGCGCCGCCGGCTCGGCCTGGCCCGCGCGCTGATGAAGAAGCCGGGGGCGATGCTGATCGATCAGATCGCGGCGACCGACGCGGCCGCGGACCTGGCCCTGCGCGCGCTGCTCAAGCGCGAGCTGGATCAGGGCGCGCAGGAGGGCGGGGCGGCGCTGGTCTACGGCACGGCGCGCGAGGAGGCGACGCAGGATGCGGATCACGTCATCCGCATCGAAGCCGGCGGCCGGGTGAGCGAGGAGCCGGGACCCGCCGCCCGCGGCGAGAGCGCCGGGCCGGAGGCGCCGGAGCAGGCGCCGCCGACGAAGGGCGGTTCAGTTGACGGAGGTTCGGATGACGACCGATAGTGATCGCGCCAGCGGGACCGGGGAGGGCGCAGGGTGAAATTCGAAGCCGAGGTTAACGCGCTCCAGCGCACGCCCATGTTCCAGGGCGTGGACCCCTCGCGGCTCCGGCTTCTGGCCTTCATGGGCGAGGACCGCACCTTCCGCGACGGCGAATACATCGTGCGCCAGGGCGAGAGCTCGGACAGCGCGTATCTGATCCTGAGCGGCAAGGCGGATGTGATCGTGGAGTTCGAGGGCTCCTCCTCCGTCGTCGCCGAGCTGGGCGAGGCCGAGGTCTTCGGCGAGATGGCGATGCTGTGCGAGAGCCCCCGCACCGCCTCCGTCCGTGCGAAGGGCGAGCTGCGCACCCTGATGTTCGAGCGCGAGGGTATGCTGCGGCTGCTGCGTGAATTCCCCGAGATGGCCGTGGAGATGTCCCGCTCCCTCGCCCAGCGGCTGGAGCGGACGACGACGGAGCTCGCGCGGCTGCGCGCCCAAACGACGGCCCGCACGGACGGGGCATGAGCGGGCGGCAAGAGCCCGGCGGCGGCGGCCTTCTTCTGCGCATCTGGGGGGCCGGCGGGTCCGCCCCCACGGGCCGGACGGAGCGCGCCCATTACGGCGGCGACACCGTCTGCTTCGAGATCCGGCGCGAGGCGCCCGGGGCGACGCCGCTGATCATCGACCTGGGCACCGGGGCGCGGGACCTGGGCCGGGCCCTGACCGCGGAGGCGGAGGCCGACAACCAGCCGCCGCGGGCCGAGATCCTCATCTCCCACCTGCATCTGGACCACATCGTGGGCGCGCCCTTCTTCGGGCCGTTCTACGACTCCGAAGCCGAGCTGCGGCTGCGCTGCGGGCTCGAGGGCGACGTGGCGCGCAGGTCGCTGCGCTGCTTCGCGGCGCCGCCCTTCTTCCCCGTCCGCCCGCTGGAGATGGGGGCGGCGCGGTGGGGCGCCTTCCGCCCCGGCGAGCCCTTCGAGGCCGCGGGGCTGACCGTCACGCCCATCCGGCTCAACCATCCGGGCGGCTGCTGCGGCTTCCGGGTGGAAGGGCCGGAGGGCGCGCTGGTGATCGTCGGGGACCACGAGCACGGGGACCCGCAGATCGACGCCGAGGTGACGCGGGCCGCCGCCGGCGCGGCGCTGATGCTCTATGACGGAACCTATGACGAGTACGAATACGTCCACCGCCATGGCTGGGGCCATTCCACATGGGAGATGGGGGCGG
Source organism: Pseudomonadota bacterium (assembly GCA_051747505.1). Classification (GTDB taxonomy): domain Bacteria; phylum Pseudomonadota; class Alphaproteobacteria; order Rhodobacterales; family Rhodobacteraceae; genus Albimonas. The sequence goes on from JBNJGE010000040.1 coordinate 3,428, forward strand.
AGATCGCCCGGGCGGCCGGCGTGGGCGAGACGCTGTTCTATCACCACCAGCCGGAGCTGAGCGACGCGGAGCTCGCCCGGCGCGACGAGCAGGTGCAGGACGCCTGCCGGGGACGGCTGGCCCGGCAGGGCATGGTGTGGCGCATCCGGGACGGCAAGGCGCGTCCGGCCTGAGGAGGCTCAACCCGCCGCGGCCTCGCGCCGTTGCAGGGCGGCCTCGAGGTCCGGCGTGGCGGCCAGCAGGCTTCGCGTATAGGGATGCTCGGGCGCGCTGAACACGCGTTCGGTCTCGCCTTCCTCCACGATGCGGCCGGCCTGCATGACCAGCACCCGGTCGGTGATGGCGCGGACGACGTGCAGGTCGTGGCTGATGAAGAGGTAGGAGACGTACATCCGCTCCGAAAGCTCGGCCAGCAGGTCGAGGATGCGAGCGCGGACGCTGACATCGAGAGCGCTGACGGCCTCGTCCAGGACGACGAGCTTCGGCTCGGTGATGAGCGCGCGGGCGATGGCGATGCGCTGGCGCTGGCCACCGGAAAACTCGTGCGGGTATTTCTCGGCGTCGGCGGCGAAGAGACCGACGCGCTCCAGCATCTGCTCCACGCGCCGGCGCCGTTCCGCCCGCGAGGGGCGGGGGTCGAGCGTGTGGAAGGGCTCGGCGACAAGGTCGGCGACGCGCCAGCGAGGATCGAAGCTCCCGTAAGGGTCCTGAAAGACCACCTGAACGTCACGCCGGGCCGCGGGCGGGGCGCCGGGGCCGAAAGGCCGGCCCGAGAGCTCGATGCGCCCGGCCTGCAGCGGTTCCAGCCCCAGAATGGCGCGGGAGAGGGTGGACTTGCCGCAGCCGGACTCGCCGACCAGCCCGACATTCTCGCCCGCTCGGATGGAGAAGCCCACGCCATCCACCGCCCGGAAGACGGGCCGGGGGCCGAGCAGCCGGCGGCGGGGCAGGCGATAGTCACGCGCGGCGTTCTCGACCTTCAGCACCTCCTCGCCGGGCGGGCGGCCGTGCCGCGCGGGCCGGTGGGTGGAGGCGGCGAAGAGGGAGCGGGTGTAGGGGTGGGCCATGCGGCGGAAGAGGCCGACGGTCTCGCCGGACTCCACCACGCGGCCCTCCTGCATGATGGCGATGCGGTCGGCCATTTCGGCCACGACGGCGAGGTCGTGGGTGATCATCATCAGGCCGGCGTTGTCCTCCCGCGCCAGGCGGCGCAGGAGGTCGAGGATCACGGCCTGGGTGGTGACGTCGAGCGCGGTGCTGGGCTCGTCGGCGATCAGCAGGCGGGGGCGCAGGGCGGTGGCCATGGCGATGACCACGCGCTGGCGCTGGCCGCCCGAAAGGTCGTGGGGGTGGCGATCCGGTGGGAACTCGTCGGGGGGCAGGCCGGCGCGGGCAAGGGCCTCCTTCGCCTTCCTGAGCGGGTCGCCGGCGGCGTCGTGGACGCGGATGACCTCGGCGACCTGCTCCCCGATCGTCTTGACGGGGTTGAGGGCGGTCATCGGCTCCTGGAAGACCATGCCGATGCGCCCGCCGCGCACGGCGCACATGGCGCGCTCGGACAGGCCGGTCAGCTCCTCCCCGTCGAGGCGGATGGAGCCCGCGAGGCGGGCGGCCTCGGGCAGCAGGCGCATGACCGACAGGGCTGTCATGGACTTGCCCGAGCCGGACTCGCCCACGAGGCCGAGGACCTCGCCTGCCTCGATGGACAGCGAGACGTCGCGCAGGATCGGCAGGCGCGCGATCTCGAGGTTCAGGTTCTCGATCTCCAGCAGGCTCATCGCGCGCGCCTCAGCCGGGGGTCAAGGGCGTCGCGCAGGCCGTCGCCGAGGAGGTTGAGGCCCAGCACCGTCAGCACGATGGCGAGGCCGGGGAAGATGGCGAACCAGGGCGCGACGTAGATCATGGTCTGCGCCTCCGACAGCATGCGGCCCCAGGAGGGGGTCGGGGGCTGCGTGCCGAGGCCCACATAGCTCAGCGCCGCCTCCGCCAGGATGCCGAGCGAGAACTGGATGGTCGCCTGCACGATCAGCAGGTTGAGGATGTTGGGCAGGATGTGCTCGGCGCTGATGCGCGCGGCGTTCTTTCCGGCGGCGCGGGCGGCGAGGATGTAGTCCAGCGTCCAGAGGCTGAGCGCGGCGCCGCGCGACAGGCGGGCGAAGACGGGGATGTTGAAGACACCGATGGCCAGGATGGCGTTCTCCGCCCCCGGGCCGAGGGAGGCGGTGATCAGGATCGCCAGCAGCAGCGAGGGGAATGCGAAGACGAGATCGTTGAAGCGCATCACCAGCTCGTCAAGCCAGGAGCCGCGGCGGGCGGCGGCCAGCAGGCCGAGCGGCAGGCCGAAGGCGACGCCGACGCCCACGGCGATGACAGCCACCGCAATCGAGGTGCGCGCGCCGACCATGATCATGGAGAAGATGTCGCGGCCGAAATGGTCGGTGCCGAACCAGTGCGCGGCGCCCGGGGGCTGGAGGCGGGCGCCGATGGACACCCCCTCCACGCCGTGGGGGGTCCACAGGAAGCTGAGGCCCGCCGCGGTCAGGAACAGGGCGGTGAGCGCGGCGCCGATCAGCAGGCTGGGCGACAGCCTCATCGCCGGCCCTCCCGCAGGCGCGGGTCCACGGCGGCGTAGGCGAGGTCCACCAGCAGGGTGACGATGACCACGGCGAAGACCAGCAGGATGACGACCGACTTCACCACGATCAGGTCGCGCTGGACGATGCCCTGGAAGACCAGGCGGCCGAGGCCGGGCAGGAAGAAGACGTTCTCGATGATGATCGCCCCGGCCATCAGGAAGGAAAACTGCAGGCCGAGGATGGTCAGCACCGGGATCAGGGCGTTGCGGAGCGCATGCCGGCGCAGGGCCTGGCCACGGGTCAGGCCCTTGGCGCGGGCGGTGCGGATGTAGTCCTCGCCCATCGCGTCCAGCAGGGCGGAGCGCATCACGCGGGTGAGGATCGCCGCCTGAGGCAGGGCGAGGGCGACCGCGGGGAGGGTCAGGGCCTTCATCGCGGGGCCGATCCCGGCCTCCCAGCCCGGGAAGCCGCCGGCGGAGAAGAGCTGCAGCACCGAGGCGAAGAGGATCACCAGCAGCATGGCGAACCAGAAGTTCGGGATGGCCACGCCGATCTGGGTGAGGCCGGTGATGATCGCGTCCGCCGGCCGGTGACGCCGGGCGGCGGCGGCGACGCCGGCGGGGATGGCGATGAAGGTGGACAGCGCCAGGGCGTAGAGGGTCAGGGGCAGGGAGACGGCGAGGCGTTCGACCACCAGCTCCGCCACCGGCGTGCGGTAGGTGTAGGAGGTGCCGAAGTCGCCCTGCAGCATCCCGCCGACCCAGTCGAGGTAGCGCTCCCAGACGGGCGCGTTCAGGCCGAGCTCCCGGCGCAGGGCCTCGACCGCCTCGGGGTCGGCGTTCATGCCCATCATGGTTAGCGCCGGGTCGCCGGGGACGACCTCCAGCATCAGAAAGACGACGATGGTGGCGGCCAGAAGGGTGAGGCCGAGGGTGAAGAGGCGCTGCAGGAGGAAGGCGGTCATGCGTCGTCCGCTCCGCTGCCGGCGTTTCGCGTGCGAAACGGGAGGTTCCCTGATCGGTCAGCGGAGGCGCGGCGTCAACCGGGGGCGGGGGCGTCGTCGCCGCGGCGGTCCTCCAGGCGCTTGCGCATCTCGCGGGCGAGCCAGAAGCGGCCCTCGAGCCAGGGGCTGAGCTCCAGCACGCGGCCGTCGCGGAAGGCCAGGATGGCGGTGCGTTCGTCGGCGTCGACGCCGGTGACCTCGTCCAGCGGCAGGGAGTAGCGCCGGCCGAAGAGGTTGCGGGAGGTGATCCGCTCCCAGGTGACGGTCACCCGTTCGGAAAGCTGGACGGCGCGGCGCGCGACCACGGCCGCGAGGGCGAGGAAGAGAAGCCAGTGCCAGACGGAGCCGGAGACCGTTTCGCCGGCGGTCATCCGTTCGAACAGCATGCGCCCGACGATGGCGGTGACGCCGGCCAGCGCCAGAAGCCACCACCAGGCGGCCGGGGCGGCGGAGAGGATCACGGCCGAACCCTCGCGCAGCGGCTCGTCCCAAGCGTGGCGCTGCTCGGTCCGCAGGCGGGCCCGGGCGCCGAGATTGCGCCAGACCAGCCAGACCACGAGGAGGAGCAGCGCGACGAGGGCGAGGCGGATGATCATGCGGGCGGGCCCTGCCTGGGACGTGACGGGTCTGCGCGGGGATATAGGGCGGCGCGGCGTGGGCGCGAGCGCCGGCCGGTCCTCGATCTTCTCCGGGGCCAGCCGGCGTGGCGGGTCGGGCCGGTCACTCGGCCCAGTAGACCTCGGTCAGGTCGTTTGCCTGGGTGGGCTGGTTGCGCCACATGCCCTGCAGGTCCTTGTGCCAGACGCCGATCTTGCCGAGCTGGAAGAGATAGCCGTTCACGGCGTCCTCGGCGATGATGCGCTGGGCTTTTCCGAGAAGCTCGTTGCGCTTGTCGATCTCGTTGGTGGCGTTGATCTCCTCCATCAGCGCCTGGAAGTCGGTGTTGTCGTACTGGAAATAGTAGTCTGGGCGGGCATAGATGTTGATGTCACGCGGTTCGGTGTGGCTGACGATGGTCAGCTCGAAATCCTTGTTGCGGAACACCTGCTCCAGCCACTGGGCCCATTCCACGGGCTGGATCTCCAGCTCGATGCCGACCTCGCGGAGCTGGGCGGCCACGATCTCGCCCCCGCGCCGGGCGTAGGAGGGGGGCGGCAGCTTGAGGGTGGCCTCGAAGCCGTCGGGGTAGCCGGCCTCGGCCAGCAGTTCGCGCGCCTTCTCCGGGTCGTGCGGATACAGGCCCGTCAGGTCCACATAGGCCGGGTGGTGCGGGGCGAAATGCGTGCCGATGGGCGTGCCGACGCCGAACATGGCGCCATCGATGATCGCCTGCCGGTCGATGGCGTGGGCGACGGCCTGGCGCACCTTCAGCTCGTCGAAGGGGGCGCGGGCGTTGTTGGTGGAGAGGATGGTCTCGCCCTCGGTCGAGCCGTAGACGACCTCGAAGCGCGGATCGCCCTCGAGCTGGGGAACCGTCTCGGGCGAGGGCCAGCCGGGGAAGGTGTCCACGTCGCCGGCCATCAGGGAGGCGAGGGCCGCGGTGGGGTCGGCGATGAACTTGAAGGTCGCGGAGCCGAGCCTGGCGGGCTCGCCCCAGTAGTCGGGGTTGCGGGTGATGGTGACCGAGTCGCCCTTGGCCCATTCCTCGAAGACGAAGGGGCCGGTGCCGACCGGGTTGGTGGCGTTGGTTTCGGCCGAGGCCGGGTCCACGATCACCGCGTCGCCCCAGCCCATGTTGAACAGGAAGTCGCCCGTCGGGCGCTTGAGAGTGATGCGCACGGTCGCCGGGTCGACAACCTCGACGCTCTCGATGGGTTCGAAGAGCTGCTTCTGGGCGTTCTGCGAGTCCTCGGCCATCGCGCGGTCGAAGGAGAACTTCACGTCCTCGGCGGTGAAGTCGGAGCCGTCATGGAACGTCACGCCATCGGCGAGGCGGAAGGTGTAGGTCAGGCCATCGTCCGAGATGTCCCAGTCGCGGGCGAGCGCCGGCTTCACGGCGCCGGTGCGGTCGATGCGGGTGAGCCCCTCGAAGATATTGGCGTAGACGATCTCGTCGATCGCCGCGGCGGCGCCGGCGGTGGGGTCGAGGTTCGGGGGCTCGAGCGCCACGCCGAGGTCCAGATGCGTCTGCTGGGCATGGGCGGCGCCGGCCGTCAGCAGCGCCGCGGCGGCGGTGAGGGCGAGTCGTTTCATCCCGGTCTCCCTGTCGGCGGCGCCTCTCGGAGAGCGCCCTGGCTTGACGGTCAGACCCCGCCCTGGAGCAGGCGCCAGGCGGCCAGCGCCATGACGCGGGCGGAGGCGACGAGGTCCTCGATCTCCACATATTCGTCGGGTTGGTGGGCGAGGTCCAGTTCGCCGGGGCCGTAGGCGATGCAGTCGGTGACCCCGCCGATCTGGTCGAAATGCTTCTGGTCGTAGGTGCCCGGGGAGAGGACGATCTCCGCCTTCCGGCCCAGCGCGGCGAAGATGGCGGCGGAGGTGGCGCTCACGACCGGGCCGGAGGCGTCGGCCAGGGTCGGGCGAACCTCGAAGAGGTCGCGCAGCTCGTAGCGGAAGCCGCGCTCCCCGGCGACGCGGTCGAGCAGGCCGCGCAGCTCGGCCTTGGCCTCGGGCAGATCCTCCTCCGGGATCAGGCGGCGGTCGAAGATCAGGCGGCAGCGGTCGGGGACGTTGGGCGCGGGGAAGCCGTCCCGAAGCTCCGGCTGGCCCCCGTGCAGGGAGGCGATGTTGAGGGAGGATCGCCGGGCCGCCTCGGGGGTGACCGGTTGGGGGGTCTCCCGCGTCTCGATGGCTGGGATGTACTCGGTCTCCAGCGCGTGCAGGACGGCGCCCATGTGGCGCACGGCGCAGTCGCCCAGGAAGGGCATGGAGCCGTGGCCGACGCGCCCGAAGGTCTCGATCTCGCCCCACCAGACGCCGCGATGGCCGATGCAGATGCGGTGGGGGGAGAACGGCTCGGGGATGATGACGTGGTTCTGGCGGTTCGCGGCGAAACGGCCGGTCTGGGCCAGCCAGGCGGCGCCGCCGAAGCCGCCGGTCTCCTCGTCCGCGACGCCGGAAACCTCGAGGGCGCCGGACCAGCCGCCGAGCTCGGCCAGCACCTCGGCCGCGATGATGGAGGCGGCGAGGCCGCCTTTCATGTCGCAGGTTCCGCGGCCGTAGATGCGGCCGTTGTCGATCTCCGCGCCCCAGGGGTCGCGGGTCCAGCCCTCGTCGGGAGGAACGACGTCGTAGTGCGAGTTGAAATGGACGCAGGGGCCGGGGCCGTCGCCCTCGCGCCGCGCGATGAGGTTGATGCGCGGATGGGCCTCGCTGTCGGCCGGGGCGCCCTTGGCGCGCAGGGTCTCGGTGGAGAAGCCGTGGGCGGAGAGGTGGTCGCCGATGAGCCGGGCGCAGTCGGCGTAGGCCTCGCCCGGCGGGTTGACTGAGGGGATTCGCACGAGGGCCTGCGTGAGGGCGATCAGGTCGTCGCGGCGGGCCTCGACGGCCTCGGAAATCCGGTGTTCGGCGTCGGTCACGCGGCCTCCTTCGGGTTGCGGGAGGAGTGAAGCACGCCGGCCGCGGCGCGGGCAAGCGATTGCCGGGCCGAAGGAGCCGGTGCTAACTGCGCCCACGACGCGCCGGCAAAGGGAGAGCCCGCCATGAACATTCCCGTGACCGTCACAGGCGTCTCCGGCCGCATGGGCCGGATGCTGATCGAGGCCGTGAAGGAGAACCGGGAGACGCATCTCACCGGCGCGACCGAGCGGCCGGGGCACGAGTGGATCGGCATGGATCTGGGCGAGGCGCTGGGCGGCGCGGCGCTGGGGATCACGGTGGAGGACGACCCGCTGGAGGCCTTCGCGCGCTCCCGCGCCGTGCTCGACTTCACCTCGCCGGCGGCGACCTGCAACCACGCGGCGCTCGCCGCGCAGGCGCGCTGCGTGCACGTGATCGGGACCACGGGGTTCGGAGACGAGGACCTCGCCCGCCTGTCGGCGGCGGCGCGGCATGCGGTGCTGGTGCGCGCGGGGAACATGAGCCTCGGCGTCAACCTGCTGACGGTGCTGACCGAGCGGGTGGCGAAGGCGCTGGGCGTGGAGTTCGACATCGAGATCATGGAGATGCACCACCGCCACAAGGTGGATGCGCCCTCGGGCACCGCGCTGATGCTGGGGGAGGCGGCCGCGAAGGGCCGAGGCGTGAAGCTGCCAGAAGTCGAGGAGCGGGCGCGCGACGGCCACACCGGAGAGCGGGCGGAGGGCGCCATCGGCTTCGCCGCGCTGCGCGGGGGCGATGTGGTCGGGGAGCACGAGGTGATCTTCGCCGGACAGGGCGAGCGGATCGCGCTGCGCCACGTGGCGACCGACCGGATGATCTTCGCCCGCGGGGCCGTGAAGGCGGCGCTGTGGGGGCAGGACAGAAAGCCCGGCGAATACACGATGGTGGACGTGCTGGGGCTGTGAGAGGCCGGCGCGAGGCGCTTTTGACCAGGTCTTGCGGCCGGGGTTAGAATGAGCCCCGGAACGGAGGGCATCGTCATGGCTGGCGGCTGGGCGCGCGACGGCGCGGTGAACGAGCAGATCGACGCCTCGATCGAGGACGAGCTGACCCGGATGCGGGCGCAGCGCGGGCCGGCCGGGCAGAGCCGGACGCATTGCGCGGACTGCGACGAGCCGATCCCGGAGCCCCGGCGCCGCGCGATCCCCGGCGTAAAGCTGTGCGTCGAATGCCAGCAGGACCGGGACTCGCGGCCCGTCATGCGGGGCGGGATCAACCGGCGGGGCTCCAAGGACAGCCAGCTCAAGTGAGGCCGGCGAGCGCCGGGGTCAGCGGGATTTCCTGAGATAGACGTAGAGAGCGCCTTCGCCGCCATGCGTGCGGTGGGCGGAATAGACGCCGACGATCATGGCCGAGAGCGGCGGCGTGTTCAGCCACAGGGGAACCGAGTGGCGCAGGACGCCCGTGCGCTCGGGCATGAAGGGGGCGTCCTCGGCGGGCTTGCGGCCCCCCTTGCCGGTGACGACCAGCACGCAGCGGCGCCCTTGGGCGCGGCTCTGGCGGATGAAGCGGGCGAGCGCGGAATGGGCGCGCTCGGCCGTCATGCCGTGCAGGTCCAGCCGCGCCTCGGGCGGGCGGCGCCCGCGCTTGAGACGTTCGGCGGTGCGCCGGTCGAGCCCGCGGGCAGGGTCGAGGGTGTCGATGGGCGAGGCGAGACGGGTCGCCGTCGAGGCCGGCGCCGGCCGGCCCTCCGGGCGCACGATGCGGGGCGTTGGGTCGACCGGCGCGGACGGCTTGGGGGTCGGGCGCGGCGCCGCCTCGGGGGCCGGCTTTTCCGGGTCCGCGGTCTCGGGCGCGCGCCGTTCCTGCAGGGGCGACGCGTCTCGCATGGCCCGCTCCCACAGGGCGCGGTCCTCCGCGGTCACCCGGTTGCGGCGGCGCTTCGCCATGGCGGCGGGACCGGGGCGCGCGGGGACCGGCTCAGCCGCCGGTGGCGGTGAGGATCCAGTTGGGATCGTCCGCGCCCATGCGCCGGGTGAAGGTCCAAAGGTCGGTCTGACGCCGGATCTCGTTGGGGTCGCCCTCGACCACCTCGTGCTCCGCGTTGCGCACGACGGAGACGAGCTCGCCCACGAAGCGGACCTCGATGTCGGCCTCGCGCGTCTCCTCGGTGTAGATGGCCGAGAAGATGCGGGCCTCCTTCACGCCGATGAAGCGGGCCTCGACGGTCAGGCCGTTGCGCTCGCGCTCGCTGATGGCGGCGGCGAAGCTCTCGTACACCTCGTCAGAGAGGAGCGGCTTGAGGGAGTCGGTGTCTCCGGTCTCGAAGGCCATCAGGATCATCTCGTAGGCGCTCTTGGCGCCCGCGACGAACTCCGAGGGGCGGAAGCCGGGCTCGGCGGCGGCCATCCGGCGCAGGGCGGCGGCGGTCTCGCCATCCGAATCGACGACCTCGGCGATGTCGGCGTCCAGATCGGCCCCCCCTTCGATCACCTCGAAGTCCCGGGCGCGGCGTTTGGGCTCGCTCACCGGCTCGATGGTCGGGGCGCTCGGCTTCTCGAAGCCCGTCCGGGTCCCCAGAACGTTCTTGAGACGCCACAGGACGAAGACGGCGATCGCGGCGAGGAGAATGAGTTGCGTCATGTCGTCCATCTCGGTCGGCGTCATCTCGGCTCTGCGCGGGGGCCCGCCCGACGGGCCGACCCTGCGGCGGTGAAATCCAGCGACCGGAGCGCCGGCATGGCGCGCGCGCGGTCAGACGCCTATGTAAGATCAGCGGCGGTCGGTGTCCAACAGGCTTGGTCGGCGGCGACGCCGCGGCGACGCGAAAGCGAACGCGAAGGAGAGAGCACGCATGTGGCTTTTCGCCCTGCTGGTGGGGGTCCCGATCCTGGAGATCGCCCTTTTCATCGAGGTCGGCGGCTGGCTGGGGCTGTGGCCGACGCTGGCGATCGTGGTGCTCACGGCGCTGGCGGGAACGGCCTTGCTGCGCAGCCAGGGCCTGGGCGCGATGAACGAACTGCGCCGGCGCCTCGACAAGGGGGGCGATCCGGTGGGGCCCATCGCGCATGGCGCGATGATCCTGGTGGCGGGGGTGCTGCTGCTCACCCCGGGGTTCTTCACTGACGTGGTGGGCTTCGCCCTGCTGATGCCGCCGGTGCGCGCGGCGCTGATACGCTTCGGCGCGGCGCGGCTGGCCGCGGCCGCCAGCGAAGGGCGCGTGGTAGTCTTCAGCTCCTCCCCGCGGCGCGAGCCGCCGCGCGGCGGCGGGCCAGGCGACGTGATCGACGGCGATTACGAACCGGTGGAGCCCGACGAGGACGAGGAGCGCCGGGGCGCAGGCGGCAGCGGCTGGACGCGGCGCTAGGCGGGGCGACGCGATTGCGCGCCGCGCGCCGCGCGTGGTAGCGCTTCGCCCGACTTCCCATCCGCCTTCAGGAGCGTCCTTCCATGGCCGAGTCCGACCAGCCCCAGACGCCGCAGCAGCCCCAGGGCCAGGCGCAGCCGCAGATCTCCATCGTCTCCCAGTACGTCCGCGACCTGTCCTTCGAGAACGTGGCCGCCCAGACCCAGGCGCAGCCTCAGTCCAAGCCCGAGATCAAGGTGTCGGTGAACCTCGACGCCCAGCCGCGCGGCGAGGACCGCTACGAGGTGGCCCTTAAGCTCACCGCGACCTCGAAGGCCGAAGAGCACACGATGTTCGTGGCCGAGCTGGACTATGCCGGCATCTTCATCGTGAAGAACGTGCCGCAGGAACAGCTCCACCCCTTCCTGCTGATCGAGTGTCCGCGCCAGCTTTTCCCCTTCGCGCGCCGCATCATGGCGGACGTGACGCGCGACGGCGGCTTCCCGCCGCTTATGCTGGACATGATCGACTTCGTTTCGATCTACCGCCAGGAGGTGGCTCGCCGGCAGGCGGAGCAGGGGCAGGCCGGCACCGCCTGATCCTGCGGAAAGGCCGCCGCGGACTCAGTCGTCGGCGGCGAGCTTCGCCCAGAGAGAGTCCTCGCCCAGTTCCGCGATGAAGGCGTCGTGAGCCTCCGCCTCCGCTCCGGTCAGGCGCGGGGGCAGGGAGCGCGGGCGCGGCGGCGGCGTCCAGTCGGCCGCGGGCAGGGCCGGGCCGTCGCCGCCCCGGCGAGAGGTCGGCCCGGCGAGGCCGAAATCCGGCTGCCGGCCGCCGATCAGCTCGAGATAGACTTCGGCCAGAAGCTCGGAGTCGAGCAACGCGCCGTGCTTCTCGCGACCGGAATTGTCCACGCCAAAGCGGCGGCAGAGCGCGTCCAGCGTGTTCGGGGAGCCGGGGAAGCGCTTGCGGGCGATGGCCAGCGTGTCGATCGCCCGCTCCATGGGCAGCGCCGGCAGGCTGATCCAGCGGAATTCGGCGTTGATGAAGCGCATGTCGAATTCGGCGTTGTGAATCACCAGCTTCGCGTCGCCCAGAAAGTCGATGAAACCCTGCGCCACGGCCTCGAACGGGGGATGCCCGGCCAGGAACTCCGCCGACAGGCCGTGGACATTGTAGGCCTCGATCGGCATGTCGCGGCGGGGGTTCACGTACTGGTGATAGAAGCGGCCGGTGGGCACGTGGTTGAGCAGCTCCACCGCGCCGAGCTCCACGATGCGGTGACCCTCCTCGGGCTTGATGCCCGTGGTTTCCGTGTCGAGCACGATCTCGCGCATCAGGCGGCCTCCCGGATCCTGCGCAGGATGTCCCGGACCTGCTCCCGCGCCGCGGGGACGCCGCCGGAGGTATCCACGACGAAATCCGCGCGGGCGCGCTTTTCGGCGTCCGGGGTCTGCTTGGAAAGAATGGCCTCGAAGACCTCGTCGGTCATGCCGGGGCGGCGGAGGACCCTTTCCCGCTGCATCTCCGCCGGCGCGGAGACGACGACCACGTAGTCGTAGCGGTCCTCGCCGCCGGTCTCGAAGAGCAGGGGAACGTCGCAAAGGGCGATCTCACGCCCCTCGGCGCGGGCGTTGGCGAGGAAAACCTCCCGGTCGTCGCCAACGAGCGGATGGACGATCTTCTCGAGCCGGGGAATGAGCGAAGGGTCTCGGCCCACAGCGGCGCGAAGGGCGGCGCGATCCACATGCGCCTCCGGGCCTTCGCCGACGACAGCCTCCGGCATCAGCTCCCGCAGGGCGGGGACGGCGGCCCCGCCAGGGCCGTAGAGGCGCGCCACGGCGGCGTCGGCATCCCAGACCGGCACGCCCTCCTCCTCGAACAGCTTCGCGGTGGTGGACTTGCCCATGCCGATGGAGCCGGTCAGGCCGAGGGTGATCATGCGCTGCGCTCTCCTTCAGTCAGCCATCATCACGGCGCGCAGTTCGTCATCCACCTGCGGGGCGACGCCGAACCAGGCCTCGAAACCGGGGCGTCCCTGATGCAGCAGCATGCCGAGCCCGTCCACCCACCGCATGCGGCGGGCCTGCGCCTCCTCCAGCAAAGGCGTGATCAGGGGCGTGTAGACGATGTCGCTGACCAGCGCGGTCTTGGGCGCGCGCTTGAGGGAGACGGGCAGGGCGTTGTGGCCCGTCATGCCCAGCGAAGTCGTGTTGACGATGGTGGCGACGCCTTCCATCGCATCCTCGGCGTGGAGCCAGTCCACGACCTTGACCTTGGCGCCGAACTGGTCGGCCAGGAACTCCGCGCGGGACCGCGTGCGGTTCGCCAGCCGGATCTCGGGCGCGCCGTCGGAGAGCAGGGCGGAGATGACGGCGCGCGCGGCGCCGCCGGCGCCGATCACCAGGGCGGGGCCCTCGGTGGCTTTCCAGCCCGGGGCGCCGGCGCGCAGGTTCTCCAGGAAGCCGTAGCCGTCGGTGTTGTCGGCGTAAACGGTCCCGTCCTCGCGGAAGGTGATGGTGTTGGCCGCCCCGATCAGCGAGGCCCGGTCGGAGACCTTGGTCGCCAGGCGCAGCGCGGCCTCCTTGTGGGGAATGGTCACGTTCACGCCCTTGAAGCCCATCAGGGGCAACGCGCGGAAGGCGGTCTCGAAGTCCCGCGGCTCGATGCCGATGGGGATGTAGTAGCCCTCGATCCCGTGACGGCGAAGCCAGTGGCCGTGCAGGCGCGGGGACAGGGAATGGGCGATGGGCCAGCCGAGGACCCCGGCAAGCGGCAGGCGGTTGCGGCGGGTCATTCGATCAGTCGCCCCCTTGCCCGGAGAAAGCCGAGGACCTCCAGCAGAGGCAGCCCCAGAACGGTAAAATGGTCGCCCTCCACGCGGGCGAAAAGCTGCGCGCCGAGCCCTTCAAGATGATAGCCGCCGACGGTGGTGGTGACGGCGTCGCCGAGACGATCCAGATAGTCATCGAGGAATCTTTCGGTGAAGGGGCGCATGGTCAGGCGCGCCGTTCCGACATGCCGCCAGACGGGGCGGCCGTCCTGGGCGATGACCGCCGCGGAAAGAAGCTGGTGCGACCGGCCGGCGAGAGACAGCAGCTGCTCGCGCGCTTCGGCGCGGTCGCGGGGCTTGTCGTAGCTCCGGCCTTCGCACGTCAGGACCTGGTCTGCGCCAAGCACGAGGCGGCCGGGCGACCGGTCCGAGGCGCGGGACGCCTTGAGTTCGGCCAGCGCGTCGGCGAGCTCACGGGGGGCGGCCCCTTCCGCGCGCAGCGCCTGCTTCATCCCCTCCTCGTCCACGCGGGCGGGGATCACCTCGATCTCCACGCCCGCGTTCCGCAGGAGGTCGGCGCGGGCCTGGCTGGCGGAGGCGAGGATCAGCGGCTCCATCACGCCTCCTCCCGCGCGCGGATCATCGCGAGAATGGAGGCGGCGGTCTCCTCGATGGACCGTCGGGTGACGTCGATCACCGGCAAACCGAGACGGTCGAACACGAGACGGGCCTGGGCGACCTCCTCGCGCACACGCTCGGGGTCGGCGTAGTCCGCAGCGCTGCGATGGGGCGCGGCGCCGATGACCTCGAGCCGCTGGCCGCGGATCTGGACCAGGCGGGAGGGCGAGGCGATGAGGCCGACGGCTGGAATGCCGTCGGCGATGGCCTCCTCCAGCGCCGGGGGGACGGGGCGGCCGGGAACGAGCGGAACGTTGGCCGCCTTCACGCCCCGCACCGCGAGATAGAGGCAGGTCGGGGTCTTGGAGGTCCGCGAGACGCCGACCAGGATGACATCCGCCTTGCGCAGCCGCTCCGGCGTGGCGCCGTCGTCATGGGCCATGGCGTAGTCGATCGCCGCCACACGGTCGAAGTAGCCGGAGTCGAGGTCGTGCTGACGGCCGGGCTTGCGGCGCACGCGCACGCCGCCGGCCAATTCCGCCATGGCGTCGAAGAACGGATCCAGCAGCGCGACGGTAGGGGCGCCGAGGCTTTCGCAGCCGCGGCGCAGCTGGTCGGCCAGCGTCTCGTTCAGGAGGGTGTAGACGACAAGGCCAGGCTCCTGGCGGATGGCGTCGAGCGCGGACTCCACATCTCGGGCGGCCCGGACGAACACATGGAGCCGACGCTGAACCTCCAGCCCCTCGAACTGACTGATCACGGCGCCGGCTGCCGTGGAGACGGTCTCCCCGGTGGAGTCGGAGATCAGATGGAGAACGCGCCGTTCTGACCGTTCCGTCACCGCGGACCGTCCCTCCCTCTCGCGTGGCTGTTCATGCTTGGCGGCACTCTAGCAGCGCGGGGCGGCGGGATAATGGGGAATAGCGGGGAGAACTTCCCGCGAAAGGGCGCTGTGGCGCCGGCGCCGCAATCGGGAGAGCAAGATGCTCCGCATCGATCCCCCTGTGCAGGAGACTCCCCGAGGAGGCCGAGAAGCCTGTGGATTACTCGCGCGGCGACTACGGAACAAAGTTCGATGCGGAAGGAAACGAAGAGTCCGTGGAAAGACGCTTTTTCAAGACATTGATATAATTGCTATATTTTCTGCATGATCCGGGTTCGTCCCGATGGAAAACCCACCGAGGCGTCCCGGCGCGTGTTGACAGCCGTGGATTAAGTTGTGGATTTCTCGCGGGCAAACGGTGATCCCCGTTATCCACGCCCCTACAAACCCCTTCAACCCTTCTCCGAGAATCCCCAGACGAGGCGATCATGACCGCGCCCGCAAAACCGCTCCTCCGCGCCCTGAACGGCGAGACCCTGCCGGTTCCGCCCGTCTGGCTCATGCGACAGGCCGGGCGCTACCTGCCCGAATACCGCGCGACGCGAGAGAAGGCGGGCTCCTTCCTCGACCTTTGCTATGACCCGGAGCTCGCGAAGGAGGTGACGCTTCAGCCGATCCGCAGATACGGCTTCGACGGGGCGATCCTGTTTGCGGACATTCTGCTGATCCCGCAGGCGCTGGGCGCGGACCTGACCTTCGTGCAGGGCGAGGGACCAAGGCTTTCGCGCATCGAAACGCCGGAAGACTTCGCCCGGCTGAAGCCAACCGAAGAAATCCATGAGACGCTGGCGCCGGTCTATGAAACGGTTCGGCAGGTGTCGGCAGCTCTGCCTGCCCAAACGACCCTGATCGGCTTCGCCGGGGCGCCCTGGACAGTGGCCACCTACATGATCGCGGGGCGGGGCACGCCCAGCCAGGAACCCGCCAGGCGCATGATCCTGGAACAGCCCGACCTCTTCTTCGGGCTCCTGGAACGCATCACCGAGGCGACCATCGAGTATCTCTCGCGCCAGGTCGAGGCGGGCGCGGAGGCGGTGAAGCTGTTCGACAGCTGGGCGGGGTCGCTGAACGCGGCCGATTTCGTCACCTGCAGCCTGCAGCCCACCCGGAGGATCGTGGAGACGCTGCGGTCCCGTCACCCCGGCCTTCCGATCATCGGCTTCCCGCGCGGAGCCGGAACGGGGTACGAGCGCTTCGCTGCCGAAACCGGGGCCAACGCCGTGGCGATCGACCAACATGTGGCGCCGCAATGGGCCCGTGACCGGCTCCAGCCCTCGGTGTGCGTGCAGGGCAACCTGGATCCCCTGCTGCTGGTGACGGGCGGGGAGCCGATGACTCGGGCGGCGCGGGAGATCGTGCAGACGCTGCGAGAGGGACCGTTCATCTTCAATCTCGGCCACGGCGTCACGCCGGAGGTGGACCCGAGCAACGTGGAGCTTCTGGTCAGGACGGTTCGCGAGGGGGCGGCATGAGCGCGCTGGCCGATTACTATCTCTGGCTCAAGGCGCTGCACGTCATGTCCGTGATCGCCTGGATGGCGG
>JBNJGE010000041.1:0-18969 GCA_051747505.1 Pseudomonadota bacterium
CCAGCCCGCACAGCGCCGCCAGCCCGCCGTCCGAAATCGCCTCCATGCGTCAGGGCCTCCCTTCCCCGCCGACCGGAGCCTCCCCGGACTCGTCATCCGGGCAGAACAGCATCTGTATGACGTCCAGCATGACGCGCGTGCGGGGATCCGCAAGCGCGTAGTGGATGGCCTTGCCCTCGCGCCGCCACTTCACCAGCCCCTCCATGCGCAGCCGCGCCAGCTGCTGGGAGACCGCCGACTGGCGCGAATCCAGCAGCGTCTCCAGCTCGGTGACGGACTTCTCGCCCTCCGACAGGTGGCACAGGATCATCAGCCGCCCCTCGTGCCCCAGCGTCTTGAGGAACTCGGCCGCCTCGCGCCGCCTGTCGGCCAGCGCGCGCGAGGGGCCCCCCAGCCCGCCGGCGGCGTCGGGCGGCTCCTGCAGGCTCACGACGGCGGCTCCGCCGCCTCCCCCGGCGCAGGCAGGCGGTCGATCAGGGCCGAGAGCATCGGCCAGAAGAAATCCTCGCCCGGATAGCCGGTGATGCGGCCGACCTCCTCGCCCTCATGCACCAGCACGAAGACGGGCGTGACCATGGGGCGGGAGGCCAGCTCCACCCCCTCGGGCAGGGGGCCGCGCAGCTGCACCCTCTCAATGGGCGCGCGCCTGCCCTCCTCGGTCTCCGGGTATTCCGGGGCGACCTCTGCATCCCATTTCGCGCACCAGGCGCAGCCCGGCTGCTCGAACATCAGCAGCCGCGTCTGGGCCGCCAAGGGCCCCGCGAGCGCCGCCGCCAGCGCGACCAGCGCGGCGCCGAACGCCATCCGGACCCCTGCGCGAAGATGCATGCCCCGTCCTCCTGTCCCGGATCGTTCTTGCGCGCGACCCGGTCTCGTTATATTAACACATTGTAATTTGATTGCGCATGGTCCGCAACACGAAGCCGGAGATTGCGAAAACCGGCATGCGGGCGCAAGGAGGAGGAAACGCGCCGGAATGGGTCTCGACGTCACCTTGCTGGGGGCGCTGGGGGCGGGACTGCTGTCCTTCCTGTCGCCCTGCATCCTGCCCATCGTTCCCTTCTATCTGTGCTACATGGCCGGCCTCTCGATGGCCGAGCTGGACGAGGGCGGGGCCGCCGTCGGCCAGGCGCGCTGGCGGCTCGTGCTCTCCTCGGTGATGTTCGCGCTGGGCATCATCACCGTCTTCGTCGGCCTGGGCGCCGCGGCCTCGGCCTTCGGCCAGGTCCTGCGCGACTGGTTCGACGTGCTGCGCTGGATCGCGGCCGGGATCATCGGCGTGCTCGGCCTGCACTTCCTCGGCCTGCTGAAGATCCCCTTCCTCTACCGCGAGGCGCGATTCGACGCCGGCACCCCGGCGGGGGTGCTCGGCTCCTTCCTCGTCGGCCTCGCCTTCGCCTTCGGCTGGACGCCCTGCGTGGGCCCGGTGCTCGCCGCCATCCTGTTCACCGCCGGCGCGCAGGAGACGGCCGGGGAGGGCGCGCGCCTGCTGCTGGTCTACGGGCTGGGCATGACCGCGCCCTTCGTCGTCGCCGCGGTCTTCTCCGGCCCGTTCCTGCGCTGGATGTCGCGCTTCCGCCGCCATCTGGGCAAGATGGAACGCGTGATGGGCGGCGCGCTTGTCGTATTCGCGATCCTGATCGGCACGGATGCGGTAAGCTGGATTGCGCAGTGGATGCTCGACGCCGGAATCGGCTTCAACGCGGCGACCTGAAACACGACGCCCCGAGGCAAAGGGGCCGGAAACACGGGAGGAGACCCATGCGCGCGCTTCGCACACTCTTCGCAACCCTCGCGCTGGCGCTGCTGGCCGCGGTCCCGGCCGGGGCCGTCGATGTGGGCGAGGACGGCCTGCACAAGCCGTCCTGGCTCAACCTCACCTTCAAGGACATGACCGACGACCTGCGGACGGCGCAGGAGCAGGGCAAGCGCATGGCCGTCATCTTCGAGCAGCGCGGCTGCATCTACTGCAAGAAGATGCACACGGAGATATTCACCGATCCCGAGATTCGCAGGATGCTAGAGGAGGATTTCTTCTTCGTGCAGATGAACCTCTTCGGCGACGAGGAGGTCACCGACTTCGACGGCACGACCTTGCCCGAGAAGAAGATGGCCCGCCGCTGGGGCGTTGTCTTCACCCCCACCATCATGTTCATGCCCGAGGAGGTGCCCGAAAGCGGCTCCGCGGCCGAGAACGCGGTGATGACCATGCCCGGGGCCTTCGGCAAGGGCACGACCCGGGCCATGCTCGAATGGGTCGAGCGGAAGCTCTACGAGGGCGACGAGCACTTCCAGAAATACGTCGCCCGCCGCTTGCGCGAGCGTCAGGAAGGGCAGGACTGATCGGCGGGGGGCGCGTCCGCCCCTTGCCAGAGTAATTCAATGCTGTGAATTTGATGTTGCGTGGACTGTCCGCCAGCCGGTAGCTTCACGTCAAATGGACGAACAATGGGGAGGGAGGACCCAGGATGACCCAACGCAGCTCCAAGGCGCTTGTCGCCCTGGCCGGGGCCGCCGCGCTCGTCGCGGCCGCCGCGCAGGCTGAGACCCTCGTGAAGCCGACCGAGGTGGCGTTCGACGACTACGGCGCGGTGGAGACGCCGCTGACCGACGAGGCCGGCGACCCGGACCGGGGCAAGACCGTCATGGTCACCAAGAGCGTGGGCAACTGCATCTCGTGCCACGCGGCGGAGGCGCTGTCCGACGCCCCCTGGCACGGCGAGGTCGGCCCCGCTCTCGACGGCGCCGGCGACCGCTGGACGGAGGCGGAGCTGCGCGGCATCGTGGTCAACGCCAAGAAGATGTTCCCGGGCTCCGTAATGCCCTCCTTCTACAGGACGACGGACTTCATCCGCGTCGGGGACGCCTTCACCGGCAAGGCGCATCCCGACCCGGAGAACGTCGATCCGCTGCTCTCCGCGCAGCAGGTCGAGGACGTCGTCGCGTTCCTCAAGACCCTCAAGGAAGAATGACGCGCCGCCGCCCGGCGGCCGCCCCGGCGGCCGGGCCCGCGCTCTCTGATCAAGGAGTTCGCTCATGAACCTCACCCGACGCATGGCCCTGAAGCTCGGGGCCGCCGGTGCCGCCGCCCTCGTGGCGCTGCCGGGAATCGCCCGCGCCCTGGCCGACCAGACGAAAGAGGCGCTCAACAAGTTCACCGGCGGCGCCGAGACGGCCGAGGGCGGCATCGAGCTCAACACGCCCGAGATCGCCGAGAACGGCAACACCGTGCCGGTCGACGTCTCCGCCGAGGGCGCCTCGGAGATCATGCTGCTGGCCGACGGCAACCCGTCCCCCGGCGTGGCCACCTTCAAGTTCGGCCCGCTGGCCGGCGCCTCGGCGGCCTCCATCCGCATCCGGCTCGCCGGCACGCAGGACGTGGTGGCCGCGGCGAAGATGGCCGACGGCTCCTTCGCCATGACCTCCAAGGAGGTGAAGGTGACCATCGGCGGCTGCGGCGGCTGAGCCCGGCAAGAATTCAGGAGATACCGACATGGCCAATATCAAACCGCGTGTGCGTGTCCCCTCCAAGGCCGAGGCCGGCGAGGTGATCACGATCAAGACCCTGATCTCCCATCCCATGGAGTCGGGTCAGCGCAAGGACAGCGACGGCAACACGATCCCGCGCCAGATCATCAACCGCTTCCTCGCCACCTTCAACGGCGAGACGGTGATCGACGTGGCGATGGAGCCCGCCGTGTCCTCCAACCCCTATATCGAGTTCCAGTCCAAGGTGCCCGAGAGCGGGGAGTTCCACTTCCAGTGGTTCGACGACGACGGCTCGATCTACGAGCTCAAGGAAAAAATCGAAGTCGCGTGAACCGACGGACAAGAAGCGTGAACAGGGAGGACAAGCGCATGAGACGAGCGATGGCGGCCGCCGCGGCCGCGGCCTTCGCCCTCGCCGCCCCCGTGGCGGCGGACGAGACCCAGACGAGCTACACCGTGGACGGGACCGAGGTCACCGTCCGCGCCGAGGCTCCGGACGACCATCCCCTGCCGGTGATCCGGTCGGGCTGGACCTTCCGGACCTCGGAGACCCAGCAGGTCCAGACGGACGACTTCATGAACTCGGCCATGATCTTCATCGACCAGGCCCGGGATCAGTGGGAGACCGTCGAGGGCTCCGAAGGCAAGTCCTGCGCCTCCTGCCACGGCGACGTGGAGGAGAGCATGGAGGGCCTCCGCGCCGGCATGCCCAAGTACAACGAGAAGGCCGGCTCGCTCTACACGCTCGAGGACTACATCAACGAGTGCCGGACCGAGCGCATGGGCGCCGAGGCCTGGAAGTGGGACAAGCCGACCATGAACGCCATGAAGGCGCTCATCGGCCTGCAGTCCCGCGGCATGCCTGTGGACGTGGACATCGACGGCCCCGCCCGCGAGTGGTGGGAGAGGGGCAAGGAGATGTACTACACCCGCTACGGCCAGCTCGAGCTCTCCTGCGCCAACTGCCACGAGCAGAACTACGACAACTACATCCGCGCCGACCATCTCAGCCAGGGGCAGATCAACGGCTTCCCCACCTACCGGCTGAAGAACACCCGGCTGAACTCCATCCAGGGGCGCTTCAAGGGCTGCATCCGCGACACGCGGGCGGAGACCTTCAGCCCCGGCTCGGACGAGTTCCGCGCGCTCCAGCTCTACGTCGCCTGGCGCGGCGAGGGGCTGGACGTGGAGACGCCGGCGGTGCGCAATTGACCTGACCTTCCGGCGGGCGGGGCGCGCGCCCCGCCCGCCGCGACACGAGATTTCTCCCCGGGCCGCGCGCCCGCGCCGCCGTTCCGTCCAAGCGGAAAGGGTGGCTCCGTGCGTGCCGGACCCCCGACGACGGAGGCCCAGAGCCAGATGATCGCCCGCCGCCATTTCCTCCAGGCCACCGCCGCGACCGCCGCCATCCTCGGCGCCGGGAACTGGACGCGGCTCGCCGCGCAGCAGGGGCTGACCCAGGCGGAGCTCCTGGACATGCCCGCCTTCGGCAACGTCACCCTGATGCACATCACCGACATCCACGCCCAGCTCAAGCCGGTGTGGTTCCGCGAGCCCGAGATCAACATCGGCGTGGGCGAGGCCAAGGGCAAGCCGCCCCATGTGACGGGCGAGGATTTCCTCAAGCTCTACGACATCGAGCCCGGCAGCCCCTCGGCCTACGCGCTGACCTATCTCGACTTCGTGGCGCTGGGCGCCGCCTACGGGCGCATGGGCGGGGCCGACCGGATCGCCACCGTCGTCAAGGCCATCCGCGCCGAGCGCCCCGAGGCGCTGCTGCTCGACGGCGGCGACACCTGGCAGGGCTCCTACACCGCCCTCAAGACCGACGGGCAGGACATGGTCGACGCGTTCAACCTGCTGCGCCCCGACGCCATGACCTCCCACTGGGAGTTCACGCTGGGCATCGACCGCGTCAACGAGATCGTGGATTCGCTGCCCTTCCCCTTCCTCGGCGCCAACATCTTCGACGCCACCTGGGACGAGCCCGCCTACGAGCCCTACAAGATGTTCGAGCGCGGCGGGACCAAGATCGCCGTCATCGGCCAGGCCTTCCCCTACATGCCCATCGCCAACCCCGGCTGGATGTTCCCGGACCTGAGCTTCGGCGTCCGCGAGGAACGGATGGCCGAGGTCGTGGAGGAGGTCCGGGCCAACGGCGCCGAACTGGTCGTGCTCCTGTCGCACAACGGCTTCGACGTGGACCGCAAGATGGCGGGCCGGGTGCCCGGCATCGACGTCATCCTCACCGGCCACACCCATGACGCGCTGCCCGAACCCTACCGCGTCGGCAAGACGCTGCTGATCGCCTCGGGCTCCCACGGCAAGTTCCTCACCCGCCTCGACCTCGACGTGAAGGACGGCGAGTTGAAGGGCTTCGAGCACCGCCTGATTCCGATCTTCTCCGACGTGATCGAGCCCGACCCGGAGATGGCCGAACTCGTCGAAAGCCACCGCGCCCCCTACAAGGAGGAGCTGGAGGAGGTGATCGGCACGACCGACTCGCTCCTCTACCGCCGCGGCAACTTCAACGGCACCTGGGACGACCTGATCTGCCAGGCGCTGCTGGAGGAGCGCGAGGCCGACATCTCCCTCTCCCCCGGCTTCCGCTGGGGCGCCTCCCTGATGCCGGGCGAGGACATCACCCGCGAGGCGATCTTCAACGCCACCGCCATGAGCTACCCGCAGGCCTACCGCAACGAGATGACGGGCGAGCAGCTCCACGTGATCATGGAGGACGTGGCCGACAACCTCTTCAACAAGGACCCATACTATCAGCAGGGCGGCGACATGGTCCGCGTCGGCGGCATGGGCTACGCCATCGACGTGCGCGCCACGATGGGGAACCGGATCACCGACCTCACGTTGCTCAAGACGGGCGAGCCCATCGACCCCGAGAAGACCTACACGGTCGCCGGCTGGGCCTCGGTCAACCAGGGCACCGAGGGCCCGCCGATCTGGGATGTCGTGGAGAACCATGTGCGCCGGGTCGGGACCGTTTCCCTCGAGCCCAACCAGGCCGTGAAGATCAAGGGCGCCTGACCCGCGCCCCAATCACCTGTCAGGAGGACGGAATGACCGACGAGTCCAAGACCCCCTCCGCCTCGCGCCGCGCCTTCCTTCGCGGAGGGCTCGCGGCCGCGGGCGGCGCGGCGGCGGCGGCCGCGGCGGGCCGCGCGGCGGCCTCGGGCGACCCCGCGATCACCGAGCTGCAGCCCTGGAACCAGTATCTGGGCGAGGGCGTGGACGCCCGCCCCTACGGCATGCCCTCCCAGTTCGAGAGCCACGTCGTGCGCCGCAACGTGGAGTGGCTGACCGCCGACACCACCAGCTCCGTCAACTTCACGCCCCTGCACGAGCTGGACGGCATCATCACCCCCAACGGCCTGTGCTTCGAGCGTCACCACGGCGGCATCGCCGAGATCGAGCCCGACAAGCACCGCCTGATGATCAACGGCCTCGTGGAGAAGCCGCTGGTCTTCACCATGGCCGACCTGATGCGCTTCCCGCGCGAGAACCGGGTCTATTTCCTGGAATGCGCGGCCAACACGGGCATGGAGTGGCGCGGCGCCCAGCTCAACGGCTGCCAGTACACGCACGGCATGATCCACAACGTCATGTACACCGGCGTGCCGCTTCGCATGCTGCTGGAGGAGGCCGGCCTCAGGACCAACGCCAAGTGGGTGATGCCCGAGGGCGCCGACGCCGCGGCCATGACCCGCTCCGTCCCGATCGAGAAGGCGCTCGACGACTGCCTCGTCGCGTTCAAGATGAACGGCGAGGCCCTGCGCCCCGAACAGGGCTACCCCCTGCGCCTCGTCGTCCCCGGCTGGGAAGGCAACATGTGGGTGAAGTGGCTGCGCCGCATCGAGGTCGGCGACGAGCCCTGGCACCACCGGGAGGAGACCTCCAAGTACACCGACCTGCTGGAGAACGGGAAGGCCCGCCGCTTCACCTGGGAGATGGACGCCAAATCCGTCATCACCAGCCCCAGCCCGCAGGTCCCCATCACCCATGGCCGCGGCCACACCGTGATCACCGGCGTCGCCTGGTCCGGCCGCGGGCGGGTCACGCAGGTCGACGTGACGCTGGACGGCGGCAAGACCTGGCGCAAGGCCCGCATCGACGGCCCCAGCCTGTCGAAGTCCATGCACCGCTTCTACCTGGAGTTCGAATGGGACGGCAGCCCGCTGCTCCTCCAGTCCCGCGCCCATGACGACACCGGCTACCTGCAGCCCACCAAGGACGAGCTGCGCGCCGTGCGGGGCGAGAACTCCATCTACCACAACAACGGCATCCAGACCTGGTACGTGAACGAGAAGGGGGTGGCCGAGAATGTCGAGGTGTCCTGACATGCTGAAGCGCGCAGCCCCTCTCGCTCTCGCCGCGCTCGTCGCCGCGCCTTCCGCCGCCCAGGCCGACAAGTTCGGCCTCGGCCGCGAGGCCACCCAGGACGAGATCGCCGCCTGGGACATCGACATCCGCCCCGACGGTCAGGGCCTGCCCGAGGGCTCCGGCGATGTCTGGACGGGCGAGGAGGTCTATGTCGAGCAATGCGCCTCCTGCCACGGCGACTTCGGCGAGGGAATCGACCGCTGGCCGATCCTCGCCGGCGGCTGGGGCTCGCTGGAGTCGGAGGACCCGGTCAAGACCGTCGGCTCCTACTGGCCCTATCTCTCGACCGTCTGGGACTACGTCCATCGCGCCATGCCCTTCGGCCAGGCCCAGTCGCTGAGCGACGACGAGGTCTACGCCGTCACGGCCTACATCCTCTATCTCAACGACCTGGTGGACGACGACTTCACCCTCTCGAAGGAGACCTTCGCCGAGGTGGAGATGCCCAACGAGGACGGCTTCTTCATGGACAACCGCGAGGAGGTCGAGCCCTGGATGTCGGACTCCGCCGAGGCCTGCATGACCGACTGCAAGGACGAGGTGGAGATCACCTACCGCGCCGCGGTCCTGGATGTGACGCCCGCTGACGCCGCCGCCCGCGAGGCTGCGGAGAAGGCCGCCGGGGAGGGTGAGCAGACCGCCTCCGCCGAGACCGAGGCCGAAGCCGAGCCCGCCGCCGAGGAGGGCCCGGACCCCGAGCTGGTCGCCGCCGGGGAGAGGGTCTGGAACAAGTGCCGCGCCTGCCACAAGGTCGGGGAGGGCGCCGCCAATGGCGTCGGCCCGCACCTGAACGGCGTCGTCGGGCGCGAGGCCGGCTCGCTGGAGGACTACCGCTACTCGAAGGCGATGGAGACCGCCGGCGAGGACGGGCTGGTCTGGAACGACGAGACGATGACCGAGTACCTCGCCAACCCGCGCAAGATGATCCGTGGCACCAAGATGACCTTCGCCGGCCTGCGGGACGAGGAGGACATCGACGCCGTTCTCGCGTATATTGAGGCCCAGCAGCCCTGACGTCCCGATGCCCTGACGCCATGAGATCATGACCGCCAGCGCCGTCCTTCCCCGCCTCCTCGCCGCCGCTCTTCTGGCCGGCGCGGCGGCGGTGGGGGGCGGCGCGCGCGCCCAGACCGCCGAGCCCTTTGGCGATCCCGACCGGGGCGAGGCCCTGTGGGCCTTCTGCAGCCGCTGCCACCAGATCGGCCCCGACGCCGCAAACGCCATCGGCCCGCACCTGAACGACATCTTCGGCCGCCGCGCCGCCTCGGTCGAAGGCTACGGCTATTCCCCCGCCATGGAACGGGCGGGCGACGACGGCCTGACCTGGAGCCGCGAGACGCTCGACCTCTACATCGAGACCCCCAAGCGCCTGGTCACCGGCACCAGGATGGCCTTCGCCGGCCTCAAGCACGCCGGGGACCGCGCCGACCTCATCGCCTGGCTGCGCGCCTGGTCCGCCAATCCCCGCGACATCCCCGAGGCCGCCCCGACCGCGCGGGGGACCGACCACGACATCGACCCGGAGATCCTCGCCATCCAGGGCGACCCCGCCTACGGCGAATACCTCTCGGGCGAATGCGTCAGCTGCCACAAGGTCGACGGCGCCGACGAGGGCATCCCATCCGTCACCGGCTGGCCCGAGCGCGACTTCGTCATCGCCATGCAGGCCTACAAGCGGGAGCAGCGCCCCCACCCGGTCATGCGCATGATCGCCGGGCGCCTCTCGGACGAGGAGATCGCGAGTCTCGCCGCGTATTTCGCGAGCCTCGAATGAAGCTGCGCGCCCCCCACAGGCAACAGGGGGGGCGCGGCGCCAACCGGACGGGCGCGGAGCAAAGACGCCCGACCATTACGGGGAGGACAAACCCATGACCCTCACCAGACGCGGCTTCATCGCCGCCTCCGCCGCCACCGGCGCGGCGCTGGCGGCCCCCGCGGCTCTCGGCCAGGCCCGCCCGCGGGTGGTCGTCGTCGGCGGCGGCGCCGGCGGCGCCACCGTGGCGCGCTACGTCAACAAGGACAGCGAGGGCGCCATCGACGTCACCCTCGTCGAGCCCACGCGCCGCTACTACACCTGCTTCTTCTCCAACCTCCATATCGGCGGCTTCCGCGAGTACGACAGCCTCGGCCACGGCTATGGCGGCCTCGCCGCCGCCGGCGTCAACGTCCTCCATGACTGGGCCGTGGGCGTGGACCGCGACGCCCGCGAGGTGGCGCTCGCCTCCGGCGCCCGCCTGCCCTACGACCGCCTGGTGCTGTCTCCGGGCATCGACTTCGTCGAGGGCTCCGTCCCCGGCTGGTCGATCGCCGACCAGGACGTCATGCCACACGCCTACAAGGGCGGCACGCAGGTCGCGCTCCTGAAATCGCAGATCGAGGCCATGCCCGAGGGCGGGACCTTCGCCATGCTGGCGCCCCCGAACCCCTTCCGCTGCCCGCCGGGACCCTATGAGCGCGTCTCGATGGTCGCCCACCTGCTCAAGCGGACCAACCCGACGGCCAAGATCCTGATCTTCGACCCCAAGGACGGCTTCTCCAAGCAGGCCCTCTTCGAGGAGGGGTGGGAGAAGCACTACCCCGGCATGATCACCCGCCTCGACGCCGGCTTCGCCGGCCCCGTGGAGGAGGTCCGCCCCGACACGATGGAGATCGTCGCCGGCGGCGAGGTGACCAAGGCCGATGCCGTCAACGTCATCCCCGCCCAGAAGGCCGGCCGCATCGCGGAGGAGGCGGGCCTGACCGACGACACCGGCTGGGCCCCCGTCGTCCCCGCCACCATGCAGAGCCGCGAGGACGAGAACATCCACGTCCTCGGCGACTCCGCCGCCCAGGGCGACATGCCCAAGTCCGGCTTCGCCGCCAACTCCCAGGCCAAGGTCTGCGCCATGGCCGTGCGCGCGGCGCTGACCGACTCCAGGATGTTCCCGGCCAAGTTCTCCAACACCTGCTGGTCGCTCATCGCGGAGGAGGACGGCGTCAAGGTCGGCGCCGCCTACGAGGCCACCGACGAGAAGATCGCCAAGACCTCCGGCTTCATCTCTGACACCGGGGAGGACGCGGACATGCGCCGGCGCACCTACGAGGAGAGCCTCGGCTGGTATTCCGGCATCACCTCCGACATGTTCGGCTGACAGGGCAGGGGGGCGCCCGCCGCGCCCCCCTCACCCACCGGCGATCTCCCACAGCCCGGTCGCCACCAGCCGCGCCCCCAGCAGCACCAGCAGCACGGTCAGCACCCGCCGGAACCGCGCCTCGCTCCCGCGCATCAGCAGCCTGCGCCCCGCCAGCGTGCCCAGGAACCCCGCCGCCGCCATCGCCGCCACCGGGACCAGCCAGGGCCCGAAGGCGAAGCCCAGCAGCCCGAAGGCCACGACCTTCAGCGCGTGCTGCGCCGTCATCATCACGGCCGTGGTCGCCACATGCGCCGCCCGCCCCAGCTCCAGCGTCCGCACATAGGCCGCCACGAACGGCCCCGTCGCCCCGAAGAACATCGTCAGCAGCGTCGACACGAACCCCGCCGCCCCGGCGAAGCGCGACACCGCCGCCGGCGCCCGCCCCAGCGCCGCCCAGATCACGAAGCCCCCCACGCCGAGCTCCACCCACGCCCCCGGCAGGTCCACCGCCGCCACGCCCCCCAGCGCGGCCCCCAGCGCCGCGCCCCCCAGAAAGGGCAGGAGCGGCCCCCGCGCCGCCTCCCGCCGCATCAGCGCCGCCCGTCCCGCGTTGGAGGCGAGCTGCACCAGCCCGTGCACCGGGATCAGCGCCGCCGGCGGCAGCAGCAAGGCCAGCACCGCCAGCAGCGTCACCCCGCCCCCCAGCCCGAACGCCGCCGTCATCAGCGATGTCAGAAAGCTCGCCCCCGTGTTCAGGGCGAGGCTCAGCGGCTCCAGCTCGGGCGGCAGCAGGGGCATGGGATCTCCGGCGCATGCCCGCCCGATCCTTGCGCCCCCGCGCCCGGCGTCAAGCGCCCCTCAGCCGTATTTCTCCACGAACGCCTCCGCCGACAGCCCCCGGAAGTCCTCCAGCGCGTCGCGCAGCCGCCCGTGATCCCAGTCCCACCAGGCGATCTCCATCAGCCGCTCCGCGAGCCGCTCGGGATGCCGCCGCCGGATCACCCGCGCCGGCACGCCCCCGACGATCTCGTAGGATCCCACGTCCCTCGTCACCACGGCCCCCGCGGCCACGATCGCGCCCGTCCCCACGCTCACCCCCGCCAGAACCACGGCGTTGTGCCCGAACCAGGCGTCATGGCCCACGACCACCGGCTGCTCCCGCCGCCAGGCGAACAGCCAGTCCTCGTCCTCCGCGTCGTCCCAGTAGAGCGAGCTGCGATACATGAAATGATGCAGCGAGGCCCGCCAGTGCGGATGGTTCCCCGGGTTCATCCGCACGCCCGCCGCGATGTTGGCGAACTTCCCGATCCGCGAATGGATGATGTCGGCGCCCGGCGCGCAATACGAATAGTCCCCCATCTCCGAATGGGCGAGCCGGCAATGCGCCTGCACCTCCGTGAACCGCCCCAGCCGGCAGTCCGCCACCTCCGCCGTCGGGTCCACCCACGGCCTCTCCGACAGCCGCGCCATCTCAGCCCTCCGCCCCGTGGATCAGCCGCCGGCGCAGCCATCCCGACAGCCAGTCCATCGCGAAGACCACCAGCACCGTGAGGATGATGATGTAGAGCGTGTTCTCCCAGTCCCGCGAGGTCCGCATCGTCTCCACCAGCATCAGCCCGATGCCCCCGGCGCCCAGCGCCCCGATGATCGTGGCCGAGCGGACGTTGGACTCCAGGAAATAAAGCCCCTGGCTCAGGAACACCGGCAGGATCTGCGGGATCACCCCGAAGCGATACCGCTGAAGCTGGCTGGCGCCGGTGGAATGCACCCCCTCGATCTGTTTGTCGTCCACGTTCTCCAGCGCCTCCGAGAAGACCTTGCCCAGCGACCCGGTGTCCGTGAACGCGATCGCCAGCGCCCCGGTCAGCGGCCCCAGCCCGAAGGCCCGGATGAAGATCAGCGACCAGATCAGCATGTCGATCCCGCGCAGGACGTCGAACACCCGCCGCACCCCGAAGCGCAGCAGCATCGAGGGCGTGAAGTTGCGCGCCGCGAGGAACGCCAGCGGCAGCCCCACGAAGGCCGCGCAGAGCGTGCCCAGCACCGCCATCATCAGCGTCTCCAGCAGCGCCACGAACACCTGCCCGTGCTGCCAGTCCGGATTCTCCCAGAAGCTGCGGAAGATCAGGGCGGCGTTCGACACGCCCTCCTCCATCCGCTCCCCGGACCACGCCAGATCCCAAAGCGCCCCTGCGCTCATCCCGTGCAGGGGCGACTCGAACGGAAACCAGAAGTTCTCCCAGCCCCAGAAATACCGGTGGATCTCGATCTTGGCGCGGGAGACCTGCACCCGCTTGTCGATCGCAGGCCGCGCGTCGAATTTCCGCTCCGTCAGCGTCACCCACTCCGGCCGGGGCCCCGGCGGCAGCTCCGCCTCCACCCCGTCCTCGGTCGCGCGCACGAAGATCTCGCCGTAGCCCGGGGCCGTCATGGCGACGGTCGCGCCCTCCATGCGCGCCCGCCACCCCTCGCCCAGATCGACCAGCAGCGCCTCCCCCTGCCGCTCGACCCAGTCCGGGCTCTCCCCCTCGGGGTAGGTCGCCGTCCGCTCCCCCTCCACCGCGATCTCGGTCCAGCCCCGGCGCAGGTTCGTCTCCACATGCACCTTGTGCATCACCGAGTCCGTGGCCAGCAGCGCCGCCCGCTCCGGCTTGGCGCTCGCGATCAGGCCGGAGACGTCGAAGGCCCCCCAAGCGTAGCCGAAATAGACCAGCACCACCGCCGGCGTCGCCAGCGCGAAGGCCATCCGCCGGCGCACATGCCCCCGCGCGGTCTCGAAGCGATGCGGCCCGCCGGCCGCGATCTCCGCCTCGCTCTCCTGCCCGTCGCCCGCGCGCCCGGCCAGCCGGGCCCGGCCCCAGGAGCTGATCTGGTCGATCGCCACGATCGCCCCGATCAGCAGCACGAACAGCGCGATCGTCTCGTCGCCCGAGCCCTGTCCCCAGCCGATGGTGCGGCGCAGCTCGGTCCCGATCCCGCCCGCGCCGACGAAGCCCAGGATGGCCGAGGCGCGCACGTTGATCTCCATGCGCAGCAGGAAATAGCTCAGCCAGTTCGGCGCCACCTGCGGCAGGACCCCGTAGCGCATCCGCTGGAACCAGGAGGCGCCCGCCGCCTCCAGCCCGTCCAGCGGCCCGCGGTCGATGTTCTCGTTCACCTCCGAGAACAGCTTGCCCAGCGCCCCGACCGTGTGGAAGGCGACGGCCAGCATCGCCGGCACCGGGCTCGTGCCCAGCACGAAGATCAGGAACAGCGCCAGGATCAGCTCCGGAAAGGCGCGCATCACGTCCATCGCCCGCCGGATCGGCGCGATCAGCCACCCCGGCGCGCCCAGGTTGCGCGTCGCCCCCAGCGACAGCACGCCCGCGCCTATCCCGCCCAGGATGGTCGCCACCAGCGCGATGTTCAGCGTCTCGATCAGCGCGGGCAGGAACTCCCACAGCAGCCCGAAGAAGGCCGGCCCCGCCGCCCAGGCCTCCGCCAGCAGCCCGGCGGGGTAGTCGAAGAACTGGCTCAGCCCGCCCGCGAAGGAGCCCGAATTCATGCTCTCCGCCAGGTCGAACCCCGCGATCAGGATCGCGGCCAGGATCAGGACGACCAGCCCCGAATACATCTGGCGCCGGCGCGTCAGGCGGACGATCTGGGACTCCATTTCGACGAGCGTCATGGGAGAGCCTCGGACGGAAGGAAAGGGCAGGGGGGATGGCAGAAGGCCCCGGCGCGACGCCGGGGCCTCCGAAGGGCGGGCCGCTCTCAGCGAGCGGCCCCGCGCCTCACTGCGACTTGCGCTTGCGCGCCTCGACGATCGAGACGTAGGCCCCGTGCCCGATGGGGGCGAGGCCCTTCACCTCGCCGGCCATCACGCCGTAGGCGCATTCGGGATCCATGCTCTCGAGCGAGGCCATCAGCCCCGTCATCTCCAGCTTCACCCGCTCGGGCAGGTCCTTGCGCAGCACGATCGGCCCCTCGGGGATCACCGGCGACTGCCAGATCTGCACCAGCTCCGTCATGTCCACGAGGCCCGCGTCGGCGGCCTTGCGCAGCGCGCCGGAGTTGTAGCCGTCCTCCCATTCCCCGAGGCCGTCGGCCCAGGTCACGCCGGCGTCCACGTCGCCGTTGTAGACGGCCACGATGGTCTGCTCGTGCCCGCCGACGAACTTGACGTCGGCGAAGTGCTCGCCCGGCTCCATCGAATAGCCCTGCTTCGGGATCTCGATGGAGGGGATCAGGTAGCCGGAGGTGGAGTTCGGGTCGCCGAAGGCGAAGACCTTGCCCTCCATGTCGTCGAGCGACTCGATGCCGGAGTCGCGCCGCGCGAAACCGATGGAGTAGTAGCCGAAGGACCCGTCGGTGTTGATCTTCACCAGCACCGGCTCCACGGCGTCGGGGTCGCTCAGATACACCTTGGCGTAGCCCGAGGCGCCCAGCCAGGCCATGTCGAGGTTGCCGCCCAGCAGCCCCTCGATCACGCCGTTGTAGTCGGCCGGCGCGTAGAGCTTCGTCTCCACGCCCAGCAGCTCCTCCGTCTTCTCGCGCAGGCACTCGTTGGAGCGCAGGCGGTCCGAGGCGTTCTCGCCGCCCAGCAGGCCGATGCGGAACTCGTCGATCTCCTGCGCGCCGGCGGCGCCGGCGAAGGCGACGGCCGCGACCGCGGCCAGTGCGATGGACTTCATGGTTTCACCTTTCCCTCTGATGTCCCGCGGCCTCTCCCGCGGGGGGTGGTCGGAGGCCCGGGTCCCGCGTCGCGCGCGCGGGTCGTCCGGGCCGGGGAACGCCGCCTTTCGCCGGGAAAGGAGGCCCGCGCCGGCGCCCCCTCCCGGCTCGGGCGATCAATGAAGCGCGGCCGCCTGCGCGCCGCGGGCCTGCGCGGGGGACAGCGCGTCGAGGCTGGTGGAGGTCGAGCCTTCCGAGAAGTCGGCCCCCGCCCCGTAGATCTCCCGCGCGGCGCGCTCGCTCAGCGCCTCGGCGGGGCCGTCGAACACCACCCGCCCGTCGCGCATCCCGATCACGCGGTCGCAGTACCGCCGCGCGGTGTCGAGCGTGTGCAGGTTGCAGATGACGGTCAGCCCGTCCTCCTCGTGGATGCGCCGCAGCGCCTCCATCACCACCTGCGCGTTCATCGGGTCGAGCGAGGCGATCGGCTCGTCGGCCAGCACGATCCGCGGGTCCTGCATCAGCGCCCGCGCGATCGCCACGCGCTGCTGCTGCCCGCCCGACAGCGCCGCCGCGCGCTTGAGCGCGTGCTCCGCGATGCCCAGCCGCTCCATGTGGCCGAGCGCGTCGCGGATGTCGCCGTCCCCGAAGATGTTGAAGGCCGAGCGCAGCGCCCCGTGCCCGTTCAGCCGCCCCAGCATCACGTTGGTCACCACGTCCAGCCGCGGGACCAGGTTGAACTGCTGGAAGATCATCGCGCAGTCGCGCCGCCAGCGCCGCAGCGCCGCGCCCCGCAGGCGCAGCACGTCCTCGCCCTCGATCATCACCCGGCCGTCAGAGGCGTCGGTCAGCCGGTTGATCATGCGCAGCAGCGTGGACTTTCCCGCGCCCGAGCGGCCGATGACGCCGATCATCGCCGGCTTCTCGACAAGGATGTTCGCCCCGTCCACGGCCGTCGCCGTGCCGAAGCGCTTGGTCAGGGACTCGATCTTGATCAGCATCAGGCCTCCGCGTGTTCGCGGCGCTCTCTAACGGCCCGATGCTTCAGTTCCTCGACGCTCCCGTCTCGTTTTCGTGACGCCCGCCCCTTGCGCCCGCCGCCTGCAGCCCCGAAACCGGCGCCAGCACCCCGCCGACCGGAGCGCCCCGATGACCGACTTCGCCGCCACCCGCGCCCGCTTCGCCCTGCCCGGGGGCGTCATCTATCTCGACGGCAACTCGCTGGGCCCCATGCCCCGCGCCGCCGCCGGGCGGCTGTCGCGGGCGGCGAACGACGAATGGGCGCGCCTGCTCATCCGGGGCTGGAGCGAGGCCGGCTGGATCGACCTCCCCGCGAAGGTCGGCGCGAAGATCGCCCCCCTCATCGGCGCCGAGCCCGAGGCCGTCCGCGCCGCCGACTCCACCTCCGTCAACCTCTTCAAGTGCCTGTCGGCGGCTCTCGCCCTCCGCCCGCGGCGCCGCGTGATCCTGTCCGACACCGGCAACTTCCCCACCGACCTCTACGTCGCGCAGCGCCTGGCCGAGGCGCTGGGGCAGGGCCACGAACTCCGCGCCGTTGCCCCCGAGCATGTCGCGGAGGCCATCGACGAGGACGTGGCCGTCCTCATGCTCACGGAAGTGGACTACCGCACCGGCCGCCGCCACGACATGGCCGCCCTCACCGCGAAGGCCCACGCCGCCGGCGCCCTGACCCTGTGGGACCTCGCCCACTCCGCCGGCGCCTTCCCCGTCGATATCCGCGGGACGGGCGCCGACTTCGCCGTGGGCTGCGGCTACAAGTATCTCAACGGCGGCCCCGGCGCCCCGGCCTTCCTCTACGTGGCCCCCCGCCACCAGCAGGCCGCGACCCCTGCGCTGGCCGGCTGGATGGGCCACGAGGCCCCCTTCGCCTTCGCTTCCGACTACGCCCCGGCCGGGGGCGCCGACCGCATGCTCGTCGGCACGCCCCCCGTCCTCTCCCTCTCCGCCCTCGACGCCGCCCTCGACGTCTGGGCGGACATCGACCTCGAGGCGCTGCGCGCCCGCTCCATCCACCTCTCCGAGACCTTCCGGGACGCCGTCGAGTCGACCTGCCCCGACCTCCCCCTCGCCTCCCCCCGGGACCCCGATCTCCGCGGCAGCCAGCTCGCCTTCCGCCACCCTGACGGCTACGCCGTCATGCAGGCCCTCATCGCCCGCGGCGTCATCGGCGACTTCCGCGCGCCCGACCTGATCCGCTTCGGCTTCGCCCCCCTCTACAACACCCCCGAAGAGGTCGTTGAGGCCGCCCGCATCCTGGCCGACATCCTCGCCACCCGGGCCTGGGACCGCCCCGAGCACCGCGTCCGCGCGAAGGTCACCTGACCCTTCCCCGCCCCGCGTCCCGCGCGCTACACAAGGCCCGACCGCCTGCCAGAGGCCCAGAGGAGACGCCCATGCCCGCCTTCGACCTGCCGAAGAACCGCTTCAAGGCCGCCCTCCGGGCCGCCGAACGCCCCCAGCTCGGCCTCTGGCTCGCGCTGGGCTCGGCCACGGCGACCGAGATCCTCGCCGACGCCGGCTACGACTACCTCGTCATCGACGGCGAGCACGCCCCCCTCGACATCGACCTGATCCGCGCCCAGCTCGTCGCCGGCGCGGCCGGCGACACCCCGATGATCGTCCGCCCGCCGGTCAACGAGCCCTGGATCATCAAGCAGATCTGCGACGCCGGCGCCCAGAGCCTGATCGTGCCGATGGTGGACACGCCCGAGCAGGCCGAAGCCGCCGTCGCCGCCGCCCATTACCCGCCCCGCGGCATCCGCGGCGCCGCCGGGGGCGTGCGCGCCGCCCGCTACGGCCGCATCCCCGACTATCTGCGCAAGGCCAACGCCGAGATCTGCGTCATCCCCCAGATCGAGACCGTCGAAGCCGTGCGCAACATCCCAGCCATCGCCGCCGTCGAGGGCGTGGACGCCCTCTTCATCGGCCCCTCCGACCTCTCCGCGTCCGCCGGCCATCTCGGCCGCCCGACCTCCCCGGAGATGGAGGAGACCATCCGCCAGGCCCTTTCCGACATCCGCGCCGCCGGCAAGCCCGCCGCCATCCTCAGCTACAACCCCGACACCGCCCGGCGCTACCTCGACTGGGGCGCCGACATGGTCGCCGTCGGCTCCGACGGCGCCCTCCTGATGCGCGCTGCCGCCGACCTGAAGAAGGGCTTCGACAAGGGCGCGGGAGGCGCTTGACGCCCGCCCCCGGCTCGACTAACTACCCCGCCCATCGGCGGAGTAGCTCAGTTGGTTAGAGCAGCGGAATCATAATCCGCGAGTCGGGGGTTCGAGTCCCTCCTCCGCTACCA
>JBNJGE010000042.1:0-18826 GCA_051747505.1 Pseudomonadota bacterium
TGGGGGCGCGGTCGCGCGCCAGCGTGGAGACGAACAGCGCGCGGATCATGCGGCGAGCGGCAGGGCCCCGAGGCGCGAGAGCAGCAGCGCCGCGCCGAGGCCCGCGGCGAGGCCGCCGGCGAGGCGCAGGGGCGGGCTGGCCGCGGCCCAGCGCAGGCGCAGGGCCAGCGCGCCGGCGGCGAGCGCGAGGGCGTACTGGGTCAGCGAGAGGCCGAGGAGATAGGCGAGGACGGGCGTGGGCTCGGCCCCGATGACCGCCTCGCCATAGGCGCCGCCATGGACGAGGCCGGCGGCGGCGAAGAGGGCGGCGGCCGGCGCCGGGGCGAGCGGGCGGCCAGCGAGGACGAGGCCGCCGAGGACCAGCGCCGAGGCGGCGGTCAGCGGCTCGGCCAGCGGCAGGGCCTGGCCGGAGGCGGAGAGAAGCACGTTTAGCGCGGAGGCGGCGAGGAAGGCGAGCGGCGCGAGGCGGAGGCGGCCGGCGGCCGCGGCCGCGAGGCCCATGACGAGGACGAAGGCGAGATGGTCGGGCCCGATCACCGGGTGGCCGACGCCCGAGAGGAGCCCCTGCGCGAAGGTCCCCGGCGTCTCCCCGCCCATCGGGTGATGGGCGGCGGCGGGGCCGGCGGACGCGAGGGCGAGCGCGGCGAGGGCGAGCGGGCGGCGAAACGGCATGGGGTCTCCTCCCTTCCGGCCGGCGGGCGGTCGCGCCGGCGTCCGGCGGCAAGGTGATGGCGGAAGGGCGCGCGAAGTCAAGGGCCAGCGACGGGGATGGCGCCGAAGCGGGGGGCGGGCCGGCTCACTCCGGGATGAAGGCGCCCATGCGGGGCATGGCCTCGGCCAGGAAGCCCTGCAGGCGGGCGTCGGCCTCGGCCTCGGGCTCCCGCGGCAGGATGGGGGTGATGAGGCGCACCAGCGCGCCGTCGGTGCGCCCGCGCATGGCGGAGTCGTAGACGGTGTAGAACTTCGCGACGAAGTCGTTGTGAAGCCGGCGGCCGCGCTGCTCGAACCAGTAATAGACGAGCTGGCGGGATTCGCCCTTCTGGATGATGGCGCGGTTGACCTGGAAGGGGGCGACGCCGGCGCGCTCGGGCAGCTCGATGGTGGCGGGGTCGATGCTGTACATCTCCCAGCCGCCGCCGGGCAGGCAGACCTCGGGCGAGTGGATGCCCTGCCCCTCGGTCTGCTTGCGGTAATAGGCGAACCACAGGTCCACGGGGGCGGCCGCGTCCGCGGCTCGGTAGTTGGCCGACATGTAGTCGTCGGCGGCGAGCACCTGCTCGATCTCCGGGTCGAGCGCGCCGCGGCGGGCGCCGACCCAGTCGCCGAGCTCCATGGGGAAGGCGGAGAAGGGGGTCCGCTCGATCTCCGCCGCCTCGGTCTTGGGGACGGCGGCCCAGGCGGCGGTGACGGCCAGCGAGAACACGGCGGCGGCGATCAGCGCGGCGGAGGGGACGATGTCCTTGCCGCGGCGCAGCTGCGGGCCGACGGAGACGAAGTCGAGGTCCAGCGCCACCGAGAGCGAGCGGCGGTCGCCGGCGAGCTTCTGCAGCAGCTTCGCCAGGCCAAAGAGCAGGGCGATGCAGGCGCCGAAGATCACCCAGCCCTCGAACATGTGGAGGAAGCCCTCCGCCTGCGCGATCCCGTAGCTGTCCACCAGCACGCCGATCACGCCGATGCGGAAGCTGTTCATCAGCACCGCCAGCGGCACCGCGGCCAGCAGCAGGATCGCCTTGTGGATCCACGGGCCGCGGTAGAGGACGCAGAAGATGTAGCTGAAGGACATGATCGGGAAGAGGTAGCGCAGGCCCGAGCAGGCCTCGGCCACCTGCAGCTTGTAGACGCCGAGGTCGATGATGTTGCCGTCGAGATAGACGGGCACGCCGGCGAGGCGGACCAGCCAGACGCCGATCTCGGAGGAGATGAACTGCAGCGTGGTGTTGAGCTGCCAGTAGATGAAGTTGGGCAGGGGCAGCATGAAGACGAGGTGCAGCACCGCCGGCCAGAAGAACATGCCGCGGCGGAAGCCGAAGCAGATCAGCACCAGCCCCGCGACCCACATGATCATCGCGTAGAAGACGATGTCGGGGATGCGCACGACGTTGCCGAGCACGGCGACGGCGAGGGCGAGCGCCAGGACCAGCGCGCCGGGCCATCGGTCCGTCACCGGCTTTCGCGAGGGCGGCATCATCGCCATCTCGCGGATGAACATGTAGCCCGAGAGCAGCGGGATGAGCGGCCCGTGGCTGTATTCGGGCGTGGACCAGGCGTCGGCGAGGTTCACGATGCCGAACCAGAAGACCGGCAGCGGCGCGACGACGGCGAGCAGGAACCACATCAGCCCCGTGGGCAGCGCGCCCCCGAGGGGCTGCGAGCGCTCGGACCCGGCTTCGGTCAAGGACATGGGCGGCGTTCCCTCGTTGCCATCGCTTCCCCGGACCCCGTTAGCACGGACGGGCCGCCCTGCCCCCCGCCCGCGGCGCGCGCGGGCCCTCAAATGGGCGTGAACGGGGCGCGTGCGGCGCCTGCGACGCCCCCGTTTATCGCGATGAAGGCCGTCCGCGCAATCGCGCGCGCGCATTGAGACGCGGCGCGGGGCGCCCTAAGCATGCCCCCCGCCCCCCGAGACGGGAGAGGATGGAGCCCATGTCCCGCGCGCCCGGCGCCGCCAGTCTCCGGCCGAGCCTCCGCCCGCGGCGGCGGGGGCCGCGCGCAGCCGCGGCCGGGGCGCTAACCTGGCCGGCCTGGGCGCTGGCCGCGCTGTGCGCGGCACCGGCGGTCTCGGTGATCCTGACGGCGCTGTTCGGGGACTGGGCGCTGTGGTCTCTGCTGATGGGCACGGTTCTGCCGCGCTACACGGCGACCACGCTGGCGCTGGCCGGGCTGGTGGCGGTGGGCGTCACCCTGCTGGGCGTGGGCGCGGCGGTGCTGGTGACGAGCTGCCGCTTTCCGCTGCGCCGGGTGTTCGAGGTGGCGCTGATCGCGCCGCTGGCCTTCCCCGCCTATGTGCTGGCCTACGCCTATACCGGGCTGCTGGACCATCCCGGCCCGGTGCAGACCCTGCTGCGCGAGGTCACGGGCTGGGGGCCGCGGGACTACTGGTTTCCCGAGATCCGCTCGCTGGGCGGCGCGGCGCTGATGCTGACGCTGGTGCTCTACCCCTACGTCTACCTGCTGACGCGGGCGGCGCTGATCCACCAGTCGGTGACCGCGGCCCAGGTGGCGCGCACGCTGGGGCTGGGGCCGCGGGGGGTGCTGTTCCGGGTCACCCTGCCCATGGCGCGCCCGGCCATCGTGGGCGGGCTGGCGCTGGCGATGATGGAGACCATCGCCGATTTCGGCACGGTGGCGCATTTCGGGGTGCAGACCTTCGCCACGGGCATCTACCGGGCCTGGTTCTCGATGGGCGACCGGGTGGCGGCGGCGCAGCTTTCGGCCTGCCTGCTGGCCTTCGCCGTGGTGCTGGTGGTGATGGAGCGCGTCCAGCGGGGCGCGGCGAAGCGCCACCAGGCGGGGCGGCGCTACGAGGCGCTGCAGGAGACCCCCCTGCCCGGCTGGCGCGGCTGGGCCGCCGCCGGGGCCTGCGCCGTGCCGGTGACGCTGGGCTTCGTGGTCCCGGTGCTGATGCTGGGGACGATGGCGCTGGGCTCCTGGCAGGGGCAGCTGACGGCGAGGTACTGGAGCTTTGCCGCCAACACGTTGATCCTGGCCTCGGTGGCCGCCGTGCTGACGGTGGGGGGGGCGCTGCTGATCGGGTATGCGGCGCGGCTGACGCCGGGGCCGGGGGCGCGGGCGGCGCAGCTTTCGGCCTCGGTGGGCTACGCGGTGCCGGGATCGGTGATCGCGGTGGGGCTGCTCGTGCCGCTGGCGCAGTTCGACAACGCGGTGGACGCCTGGATGCGCGACAGCTTCGGGGTCTCCACCGGGCTGCTGCTGACGGGGTCGATCGCGGCGATCGTGCTGGCCTACATGGCCCGCTTCATGGCCGCGGCGCTGAACGCGGTGACGGCGGGGTTCGAGACGATCGGGCCGAACCTTGACGCCTCCGCCCGGGTGCTGGGCTGCAATGTCTGGGGCGTGGTGGGCAAGGTGCACGCGCCGCTGCTGCGCGGATCGCTGCTGACCGCGGCGCTGATCGTGTTCGTGGACGTGACCAAGGAGTTGCCCGCGACCCTGATCATGCGGCCCTTCGGCTTCGACACGCTGGCCATCCAGGCCTATCGCCTCGCCTCCGACGAGCGGCTGGCGGAGGCGGCGCTGCCCTCGCTGGCGATCGCGGCCGCGGGCATGGCGCCGGTGCTGCTGCTGGCCCGCGCCATCCGGCGCAGCCGGCCGGGGGCGCACTGAGCGGTGGCGTTCCCGGGCGGGAAACGGCGCGTGTCGGGGCGCGGGAGTGATCCGCAGGCGGGCCGGGGCGCGTATGCTTGCAGGCGACACGACGCAGCCCTTCCGGAAGGAGAGACCATGAACCTCCGCGAGACCGGCTTCCCCGACGCCCTGCCCTCCGACGCCCGGGAGGCGGAGGCCGAGGCCCGACCCGACCGGACGGAGGCCGAGGCCGCCGTGCGCACGCTGCTGCGCTGGGCGGGCGACGACCCCGGCCGCGAGGGGCTGCAGGACACCCCCGCCCGGGTGGCGCGGGCCTTCGAGGAGTGGTTCCGGGGCTACGACGAGGACCCCGAGGCGATGCTCCAGCGCACCTTCGAGGAGGTGGAGGGCTACGACGAGGTGGTCCTGCTCAGGGACATCCGCTTCGAGAGCCATTGCGAGCATCACCTGGCGCCGATCATCGGGCGGGCGCATGTCGCCTATCTGCCCACCGACCGGGTGGTGGGCATCTCCAAGCTCGCGCGCGTGGTGGACGCCTACGCCAAGCGGCTGCAGGTGCAGGAGAAGATGACCGCCCAGATCGCGGGCGCGCTGGACCGGGCGCTGAAGCCTCGCGGCGTGGCGGTGGTGCTGGAGGCCGAGCATCACTGCATGTCCACCCGCGGCGTGTGCAAGCCGGGGGTGACGATGGTGACCTCCACCCTGCTGGGCGCCTTCCGCAACAATCCTGACACGCGGCGGGAGTTCCTGAACCTGATCGGCAACCCGGTCAGCCGCGGGGGCTGAGACCCCGGCCGGCGCCTCCGCGCCGCCCGGGCGGAGGCGGGGCGGGCGGGCGGGGCCTCCGCCCGGGCGGGGCGGAGGCGCGTTGACAGGGCGCGGGGGCCGGGCGAGACAGATGCGGTCATGCCCGACCTGCGCTCCTCCCTCTATCTGATCGGCCTGCTGATCGCGGCCCTGGGCGGGGCCATGCTGGCGCCGATGCTGGCCGATCTGGGGCGCGGCGACGCCAACTGGCGGGCCTTCGCGCTTTCGGGCTTTCTCACCGCGCTGGCCGGGCTGGCGATGGCGGCGGCGAGCCGGGCCGGCCGGCGGCGCCCGCTGAACATCCAGGAGACGTTCCTGCTGACCACGGTGGCCTGGCTGGCGCTGCCGGTCTTCGGCGCCCTGCCCTTCATGCTGGGCGCGCCGGGGGCGAGCGCGACGGACGCCTTCTTCGAGGCGATGTCGGGGATGACCACCACGGGCTCCACCGTCTTCAGCGGGCTGGACGGGATGCCGCGGGGGACGCTGCTGTGGCGCGGGCTGCTGCAGTGGTTCGGGGGCATCGGCATCGTCGTGGTGGCGATGGGCTTCCTGCCGGCGCTGCGCGTGGGCGGCATGCAGGTGTTCCGGTCCGAGGCCTTCGACACCTTCGGCAAGATCCTGCCGCGGGCGGCGGAGATCGCCATGTCGATCTCGCGCATCTATGTGGCGCTGACCGCGCTCTGCGCGCTGGCCTATTCCGCCTGCGGGATGACGGCCTTCGACGCGGTCGTGCACGCGATGACCACGATCTCCACGGGCGGCTTCGCCAATTACGA
This sequence comes from Pseudomonadota bacterium, assembly GCA_051747505.1. Lineage (GTDB taxonomy): Bacteria > Pseudomonadota > Alphaproteobacteria > Rhodobacterales > Rhodobacteraceae > Albimonas. The sequence continues at coordinate 5,910 of JBNJGE010000042.1, forward strand.
CGCCTCGCTGGGATACTTTCCGCCGGCGGTCGAATACGTCTCGTCGCTGTTCATGGTGCTGGCGGCGCTGCCCTTCGTGCGGCTGGTTCAGCTCTCCGCCGGCACGGCGCGGCCGCTGATCTCGGACACGCAGGTGCATGGCTTCCTGATCTCGATGGCGCTGTTCGCGCTGGCGCTGACCTTCTACCGGACGGCGACGGATCCGCCGGAGGGGCTGGCCGGCCTCGAGGGGCATTTCCGCGAGGTGCTGTTCAACATCGTCTCGATCCACACCGGCACCGGCTACGCCTCGGAGAACTACGAGAGCTGGGGGCCGTTCCCGGTGGCGGCCTTCTTCCTGGCGGGGATGATCGGGGGCTGCGCGGGCTCGACGGTCTGCTCGGTGAAGATCTTCCGCTACCAGATCCTCGCCTCGGCCATGCTGGCGCAGATCCGGCGCATCCATTCCCCCCACGGGGTTTTCACCACGCGCTTCGCGGGGCGGCCGGTGGGCGAGGAGCTCGTCTCCTCGGTCATGGCGTTCCTGTTCCTGTTCTTCATGACGCTGGCGGTGCTGGCGGTGGCGATGGGGATGATGGGCTACGACACGGTCACCTCCGTCTCCGGCGCGGCGACGGCCCTGGCCAATGTCGGGCCGGGGCTGGGCGAGATCATCGGGCCGGCGGGGAATTTCGCGCCGCTGTCGGACGGGGCGAAGTGGCTGCTGGCGATCGCGATGCTGGTGGGGCGGCTGGAGCTGATGGCCGTCTACGTGCTGTTCACGGCGACCTTCTGGCGGGGGTGAGGGCCCGGCGTCAGGCGAAGGCGCCGTGGACGAACCAGCCGCCCTGCTCGCCCAGCGCCGCGCCGGGGCGGCCGCGAGCCTCGAAGAGCCAGAGGCGCTCGCCCGTTTCCGTCTCCACCCGCCAGTAGTCGCGCGGGCCCGTGCGCCAGGCGGGGTCGTCGAGCCACCATTCGGGGGCGATGCGCTCGGGGCCCGCGGCGCGGGCGACGTGGCGCTCGGCCCGGCGCCAGCGGAAGGCGGGGGGCGGGCGGCCGGGGGCCGAGGGGGCGACGGGCTCGGGGCCGAAGAGGGCGGAGGGGCGCGGGACCGGCGGCGCGGGCCAGGGGCCGGCGGCGGCCTCGCAATAGGCGGCGGCGGCGAGGCGGGCGGTCTTTTCCGGGATGTGGCTGTCGGCGGGCTGGAGGCGCAGGAGACGGTCGAGGCCGATGCGCGCGCCGAGGCGGGCGAGGAGGTCGTCCAGTCTCGCGCCGTCGTCGGGGCGGCGGGCGGCGCGGGCGGCGGCCTCGGCCTCCGCGACCAGGCGGCCGTGATGGGCGCCGGAGGGGATGGGCTCGGCGACGATGGCCTCCAGCCGCACCGCCTCGACGCCGAAGCCGGCGTCGAAGCCGTCCAGGATGCGCTCGAACAGGGGGGCGAGGCGGGCGGGGTCGCGGCCGGGGCGGGCGAGGCCGAGCTCGTCGGCCTGCTCGATCCCGTCCACGCGGCGGATGGCCAGGCGCAGGCGGCGCGCGCCCTGCCCCTCCGCCTCGAGGCGCGCGCAGAGGCGGGCGAGGAGGCGGTCCAGCGCCGCCTCCAGATCGGCGCGCAGGCCGACGGGCTCGGGCAGGGTGAGGCGCACGGCGAAGGGGCGCGGGGGCGCGGCGGGGGAGACGGGCTCGGGCGTGGCGCCGAGCGCCTGGTCGAGGCGCAGGACGAGGTCGGCGCCGAAGCGGCGGGCCAGCGCGGCGCGGGGGATGCCGGCGAGGTCGGCGATGCGGCGCAGGCCGAGGCGGGCGAGACCCTCGCGGGTCTGCGCGGGCAGGCGCAGCGCGGCGACGGGAAGCTCCGCGATGGCGGCGCGGTTCGCGCCGGGCGAGGCGACGGCCACCCCGGCGGCGGCGGCGGGGCCGGCCCGGCCGCCGGGCGCGGGGCGGGACGGGGAGCGCACGCGGGTGGCGCGGGCGTCCACACGGATGGCCTCGGCGCCGCGGCCGGGGGCGGGATCGGCGGCGGCCCCGCCGGCGGCGAAGCGGGCGAGCGCCCAGGCGGCGCCGCGGCTGTCGGCGATCCCGGCGCGGGCGGTGAGGCCGAGGGCGGCGAGCTCCTCGATCATGAGGGCGGCCATGGCCTCCTCGCCGCCGAAGAGGTGGGCGCAGCCGCTGATGTCGAGGGCGAGACCGCCCTCGCCGGGGCCGGAGCCGGGGGCGGCGTCGTCCGGGCCCGCCCAGGGGGAGAAGCGCCGGGCCCAGCGCAGGAGGGAGGCGCGGAAGCGGGCCTCGCCGCCCGGGTCGCGGACCGCGGTGACGAGCGCGGGGTGCAGGGCGCGGGCGTCGGCCAGCGTCAGGCCGGGGCGCAGGCCCAGCGCCTCGGCGGCGGCGTCGAGGGAGACGAGGCGGACGGCGCCGGCCGTCTCCTCCACGAGGGCGAAGGGGACGGGATCAGGGGCCAGGGCGAGATGGGCCAGCGCCGGGCGGCGCAGGGCGCGCTCGGCGGCGAGGCGGGGAAGCCACAGGCAGAGGATGCGGCGGGCGGCCATGGCGACTCGCGATGGCGTTTGTTCCTGTTATGTTCTGTTTGCGCCGCATCAGGGGCGGGAGTCGAGTCCGGGCCGCGCCGCCTTGCGGAAAGGGCGGGCGCGGGGCGGGATGGGCCGGCGTTGACGGGCGGACGGGGCGACGCGGCGGGCGTGGCGGCGGCGCGCCATGCGAAAGCCCCTGCCGGCGAGGGGCCGGCAGGGGCGGAGGCGGGCGGGCGCGCGGCCCGGATCAGAAGCTGAGCGACAGGTCCCGGTGTTGGGACTGGCAGCTCGCCACGGCCGAGGCCATGTCCTCGGGCATCCGCTCCAGCGCGCGCACGGCGATGGTGGGGGTCACGCCGTCGAGATAGGCCTGCAGGCCCGGGGCGAGCTCCTCCTGCGCGCGCTCGCGCCAGGCGATGTCGGCGTCCAGCAGGCGCAGGGCCTCCTCCATCGCGGTGCGGGCGGCGGCCGGGTCCGGCTCGTTGCCGCGCAGGGCGCCGCGGGCGTCGTGCAGCGCCCCGCGCACGTCGCGGGCGCCCTCGATGTCGCCGACGCGATCGCGCAGCTCGGTGACCGGGTCCACGAGATCGGCCGGCGCCTCCTCGCCGATGCGGTCGCGCATGGCCTCGATCTCCGGGCGCAGGGCGGCGAGGGCCTCGGCGTCGCCGAGGATCGCCAGCACCTCCATCGGGGCCTCGGCCGCGGCCTCGCCCTCGCGGCGATACTGCCGGCGCAGGTTCAGCTCCTCGCTGGTCAGGTCCTCGAAGGCGTCGTAGGCGGCGTCCCATTCCTCGGGAATCTCCGCGCGCAGGCCCTCGATCTCGAGCTGGAGCGTCTCGATGCGCTGCGTGATCTCGGCCTTCTCCTCCTCCTGTTCGGGAAGCAGCAGGCGGTTCTGGAAGTTCAGCTCCTCGATCCGGGCCTCGTGGCGGCGGATGTCGCGCTGGATGTCGCGCACCCGGTCGTGCAGGGGGCGGTAGTCCACCGCGGCCTCGTCCACCCTCTCCGCCTGCTCGGCGGCCTGCGGGAGCAGGTCCAGCGCGCTCTCGGCGCTGTCGAAGCTCTCGCGCAGGTCTTCGGCGATGTCCTCGGGGACATGGGAGAGGTCGAGGCCGCGGGCCTGCTCGATCGCCTCCGCGATGTCGTCGCCGCTCCTGCGGATCTGCTCCAGCGTGTACTCCTCGATGCACAGCTGCAGGCGCGGGTTGCGCGGCGGCGGCGCCGTGTCGGCGGTCAGGCCGACATAGTTGGGCAGGTAGTTCACCAGCGGTGGCGTGGCGCCGACGATGCCCAGGGCGATGAGCTGCAGGCAGATGAAGGCCAGCACGCCCTTGTACATGTCGGTCGTCTTGACCGTGGAGGGCGCCACGCCGCGCAGGTAGAACAGCGCGAAGCCGAAGGGCGGCGTGAGGAAGGAGGTCTGGATGTTCAGGCCGATCATCACGCCCAGCCAGACCGCGGAGATGTTGGCGGCCGGGTCGGCCAGCAGGATGGGCGACACGATCGGCACCACGACCACGGCGATCTCGATGAAGTCGAGGAAGAAGCCGAGGACGAAGATCACCGCCATGACGATGATGAACTGGGTCCAGAAGCCGCCCGGCAGACCCTGCAGGAAGTGCTTGACGATCTCCTCGCCGCCGAAGGCGCGGAAGGCGGCCGTCAGGATCGCGGCGCCCAGAAGGATGATGAAGACGAGGCTGGAGGTCTTGGCCGTCTCCAGCATCACGCCGCGCAGGGTGTCCCCGATCCTCAGGGTGCGCAGGCCGGACCAGACGATGGCGACGATCAGGCCGGCGGCGGCGATCAGGGCGAGATAGAGGCCCGTCTGGTCGTCCTCCGGGCCCAGCCGCTTGATGTTGACCTCCCAGATCGAGCCGACGACGAAGAGCGCGACCAGCGAGACGAGGCCCAGGATGGCCGGGTGGAAGGCCCCGGGCTCCCCGTCCCTGAGGCGGTAGCCGGCCATCATCGTGGCACCTGCGGCGCCGATGGCGCCGGCCTGGTTGACCGTCGCCACGCCCGCGAGGATCGAGCCCAGCACCAGGAAGATCAGCGCCAGCGGAGGCACGAGCACCAGCAGGGTGCGCCCCCAGAAGCGCGCGTCGCGCTGGCCCTCGAAGGGCACGGCGGGCGCGAGGCTCGGCCGCAGCAGCGCGAAGACCAGGATGAAGGCCATGTAGAGGCCGACCAGCAGCAGGCCGGGCAGGAAGGCGCCGAGGAACATCTCGCCCGCCGAGGTGCCGGAGACGGCGAGCTCGGAGGGCATGGAGAGCTCTCCGGTGGCGGCCTTGTAGAGGGTCTGGCGCAGGCTGGCGGCCTGGTCGGTGGCCGAGGCGAGCTGGTCGGCCAGGATGATCAGCACGATGGAGGGCGGGATGATCTGCCCCAGCGTGCCGGAGGCGGCGATGGTGCCCGTGGCCAGCGGCTTGGAGTAGTCGTTGCGCAGCATCGCGGGCAGCGAGATCAGGCCCATCGCCACCACGGTGGCGCCGACGATGCCGGTGGTCGCGGCCAGCAGCGCGCCCACGAAGACCACGGAGATGCCCAGCCCGCCCGGAACCGGGCCGAACAGCTGGGCCATGGCGACCAGCAGGTCCTCCGCGATCCGGGAGCGCTGGAGCATGATCCCCATGAAGATGAAGAGCGGGATCGCGATCAGCGTGTCGCGTTCGGGGACCCAGTAGATGCCCCGCAGGTTCGTCACCCCCGCCGAGAGCCATTGCGCGGGGCCGCCCACGGCGAAATACGCCTCGACCGAGCCTTCCAGCACGTAGCCGGTGGCCGCCGCGGCGGCGATGGAGAGGATGGCGGCGCCGGGCAGCGCGAAGGCCACGGGAAAGCCCGCGCCCAGCGCGAACGCCATCAGCGCGACGAGCAGGAAGAGGAAGAAGAGTTCCATTCTCGATTGTCCGTCGTGTTGTCGCGCGTCAGGCGGCGGAGGGGGGCTCGAACTCCCGGTGGCCGGGATCGCCGCGCCTGTCGGCCACGGAGTCGAGCAGCATGGCCTGGAACTGGATCAGCATGGTGATCGCGAAGACGCCCAGGAAACAGGCCATGAGATACTTGACGTGGAGGCCGGCGGAGCTCTGGCCGATCTCGAAATTCAGCAGGGGCGCCATGACGGTGGCGGCCGACGATCCCATGCCCAGGATCAGGATCACCCAGCACAGCACGGAGCCGAGCACGAGCGCCCCGACCGAGTTGACCAGCGCCTTCCCGCGCCGGGACATGGAGGCGTAGACGACGTCCACGCGCACATGCCCCTCCTCCAGCAGCGTGTGGGCGGAGGCGAACAGGAACATGGCCGCGTACCAGAAGCGGACCAGGTCGCTCATGAAGAGCTGCTCGTAGGAGAACACGAAGCGGCTGATCACGATCAGCAGCTCCACCGCCACGATGGCCAGCGCCAGCCAGATGAAGCCGAGCGTGCGCGTGAAGGCGGCGACGACGAAGCCCAGCGCCATCAGCGGCAGATGGATCCAGGGGCCGCGGAAGCTGGACCGGCCGAGATCGGAGGTCAGCGCGTCGCCGAAGGCGGGGGCCAGCATCCGCTCCACCGCCATGAAGGCGATGACCGAGTCGGCCAGGCCCACGAAGAGCACCCCGAAGAAGAGGGCGCGCACGATATAGGCGTTTATCGCGGTCAGCCGGTCCGAGTCCTCGCGCAGGCCCACCAGCGGCGTGCGGTAGACGAAGAGCAGCGCCGCGAGCGCGGCGGCCGGGTAGAGAAGGAGCAGGATCCAGGCGGCGGCGCCGCCTTCCCCGTCCAGCGCGCTCCGCGGGCCGGGCAGACCCTGGATCTGGGTCAGCCAGACCTGGAAAAGGAACATGGCAAGGACGAAGATGTTGCCCCAGGCGATGAACCGGAACAGCCGGTCCGCGCCGTCATTGCCGCCGGCGCGCCCCAAGCGCCGGGCCGGATCCGCGGCCGCGGTCATGCCGATCTCCATGTCGTCTTGTCGAAGAAGGGCGGACGGGGCGCGCCCCGTCCGCCGCAGGCGCTTCGCGAGCTCAGATGCCGCGCACGCGGTTGCGCTGGGCCACGTAGCGCATCTGGAAGTTCTTCATGTAGCCGCCGACTTCGCGCAGGCTGGCCTGGAAGGAATCGTCGATCTTCTTCGCCAGCGGCGAGTGATCGCGCGTCTCCTCGAAGACTTCCATGGCGGCCTCCCCGAAGGCGTCCCAGACCTCGTCGGAGAACGAGCGGATCTTCACGCCGTGCTCGTCCACCAGACGCTTGAGGTAGGTGCCGTTGTTGGCCAGCGCCTCCTCGTACTGGGCGGCGTGCTCCTCGTGGGAGGCGGCGGTGATGATCTGCCTGTCAAGCTCGCTGAGCGAGCCCCAGAAATCGAGGTTCATCGCCAGGGACAGACCGCCGCCGGGCTCGTGCATGCCGGCGGTGTAGTAGTACTCGGCCGCCTCGTAGAGCTTGAGGAAGTAGTCGTTGTAGGGGCCGACCCACTCGGTCGCCTCGATGGCGCCGGAGACAAGGCTCTCGTAGATCTGGCCGCCGGGGACGGAGACCGTGGCGACGCCCAGCTTGGACATCACCGCGGTGCCCAGGCCCGGGATGCGCATCTTCAGGCCCTCGAGATCCGCGGGGGTCTCGATCTCCTTGTTGAACCAGCCGCCGGCCTGGGTGCCGGTCGAGCCGGCGGGCAGCGCCTTCATGCCGAACTCGCCATGCAGCTCGTCCCAGAGCTCCTGGCCGCCCCTGTACTTGATCCAGGCGTTCCACTCGGGCGTGGTCATGCCGAAGGGCACGGCGGTGAAGTAGGCCAGCGCCGGGTGCTTGCCGGTCCAGTAGTAGTCGCCGCCGATATAGGCCTGGCTGTTGCCGGAGGAGACCTCGTCGAACACGTCGAAGGCGCCCACGCGCTCGCCCGCGGCGAAGTACTGGGTGACGATCCGCCCCTCGGTCAGCTCGGTGATGCGCTCGGCGAGGCGCTGCGCGGAGATGCCGAGGCCCGGGAAGTCACGCCCCCAGGTGGAGACGATGATCATCTCCTTGCGGCTCTGGGCCACGGCGGGCGCGGCGAGCGCGGTCGCGGCCGCGCCGCCGAGCGCGGCGCTTTTCAGGAACTGACGTCTTTTCATGTCGTTCTCCCTGTAGGTCTCCCTGTTGCGCGATGCGCGCGAGGCTCCCCCCTCCGCGCGGCATGAACGGACTAAAACAGAATGGACGTTTGCGGACAATCGACTTTGCACGTCCGGCGGTCGTCTTTTTGACGCGCGGGCGTCAACCGTTGGCGCCCGAATGTGAACAATCCGCGGCGGCGGCCGCCCTGCGCCGCCGCCGCCGAAGCGGCGGAACGCCGCAGGCTACTGGGCGGCGCGGCCGTCCTCCCGGCGCTCGGCCTCCTCCTGCCTGAGCTCCTTGCGGGAGAGCTTGCCCACGGCGGTGCGGGGCAGCTCGTCGCGGAAATCGAGCGCGCGGGGGATCTCGTGGCGGCCCAGGCGGTCCTTCAGGAACGCCTGGAGGTCCTCCAGCGAGAAGGGCCCGGCGCCCTCGCGCAGGGTGACGAAGGCCTTGGCGCTCTCGCCCCGGTAGTCGTCGGGCACGCCGATGACGAGGACCTCGGCGACGTCCGGATGCTCGTAGATCGCCTGCTCGACCATCTGGGGATAGACGTTGAAGCCGCCCGAGAGGATCAGGTCGGCCTTGCGGTCCACCAGATAGAAGAAGCCGTCCTCGTCCATCTTCCCGATGTCGGAGGTCAGGAACCAGCCGTCCTCGAAGCTGGCCTCGGTGGCGTCGGGGCGGTTCCAGTAGCCGGGCGTGACGTTGGGGCCGCGGATGGCGATCTCCCCGATCTCGCCGGGGGGGAGGTCGCGGGACGGGTCGTCGTGATCCACGATCTTCATGTCGATGCCGGGCATGGGCATTCCGATCGTCCCCGGGTGGCTCTCCGAGGCGCCGGGGGGGATGTTGGTGCCTGCGGGCGAGGTCTCCGTCATGCCCCAGCCGCCGAGGAGCTCGTGGCCGGTCAGCGCCTTGAAGCGGCGGCCGACCTCCACCGGCAGGGGCGCGCCGCCGGAGCCGCAGAGGGTGAGCGAGCTGAGGTCGCGGCGCTCGATGTCGGGCTGCTGGGTGAGGGCGATCCACATGGTGGGGACGCCGGCGAAGACGGTGACGCGGTGGCGCTCGATGTCGTCGAGGGTCTGGGCGGGGTCGAAGCGCATGCGCAGGATGAGGGCTCCCCCGCCCTCCAGGATCCGCAGGAGCGCGGTGGTCAGGGCGAAGATGTGGAAGAGCGGCAGGACGCAGAGCGCCACCGTGTCGGCCGGGTCGGTCTCGTCCTGGGGGGAGTACCAGGCGTCGTAGCTCGCCACCGCCGCCGTGAGATTGGCGTGGGTGAGCATGGCGCCCTTGGGCAGGCCGGTGGTGCCGCCGGTGTATTGCAGCAGTGCGACGTCGTCGGGGGCGACCTCGATCTGCGGGTCCGTGTCGGGGGCGCCGGCGACGAAGTCGGAATAGGAGACGAAGCCCTCGCGGTCGGGCAGGTCGGCGAGCGGGATGGGGAGGTCGCCGAAGTCGCGCTCGTCGCACAGGATGACGCGGTGGATGACCTTCGCCTCCAGCAGCCCCTCGGCGGCCTTCACCATCTCGGGGATGTTGATGGTCACCAGCGTGTCGGCGCCGGCGTCCGTCAGCTTGTGGGCGAGGATGCGCGGGGCGTCCAGCGGGCTGAGATGGGCCAGCCGCGTCCCGGCGGCCAGCGCGCCGAAGAAGAAGAAGGGATGGAAGGCGGTGTTGGGCAGGTAGAGGGCCAGCGTCTTGTGCGGGCCGAAGCCGTCGCGGATGAGGGCGTTGGCGACCTGCCAGGCCCGGCTGCCGAGATCGGCGTAGCTGATCTCCGGGCCGCGGTAGATGAGGGCGGTGCGGTCGGCGTGCTCGCGGACCGTGTCGCGGAAGAGCTGCGGGATGGTCCCGCGGGCGAGGTCCACGTCCCAGCGGACGCCCTCGGGATAGTGGGCGACCCAGGGATGGGCGGCGGCGTCGGTCATGGCGTCCTCCCGGTTTCAGCGGCCCTTTTGGCGGGCCTTCGGAAGAACGCTAGGGGGCGCCCCCGGGGGCGTCAACGCCGACCCCGGGGGAGGCCTCCGGGCCGGGCTATTCGGCGGCCTTCGCGGCGGCCGCGCGCAGGCCGGAGATGGTGGCGAAGGGGGAGATGGCCTCGGCGCTCGACCTGACGTGGATGACCACGGGGCCGTCATGGGCGATGGCCTGGTCGGCGGCGGCCTCGGCCTCCTCCGGCGTGGTGACGGTCAGGCCCAGCGCCCCGAAGGAGCGGCCCCAGGCGGCGAAGTCGGGGTTGGCGAGCGCGGTGCCGGAGACGCGGCCGGGATAGGCCTTCTCCTGGTGGAGACGGATGGTGCCGTAGGTGCTGTTGTCGGAGACCACCACGACCGGCTTCGCGCCCCGGGCGACGCCGGTGGCGAGCTCGGAGCCCGTCATCAGGGCGCCGCCGTCGCCGGTGAAGGCGAAGACCTTGCGGCCGGGGTGGCGCAGGCTGGCGGCGATGGCCGCCGGCACCCCGAGGCCCATGGCGCCGCCGGCGGCGCCGATGGACTGGGTCGTGCCGTCCCATTTCCAGCCGGAATGCAGCCAGCCGGAGAAGTTGCCGGCGTCCATCGTGAGGATGGCGTCCGAGGGGGCGCGGGCGGAGAGGGCGCGGGTCATGTAGCCGAACTCCAGCCCGTCCTCGCGCGGCTCGGGCTGCTTGTCGAGCAGAGCGCGGGCCTTCCCGTTGAGCTCGGCGGCCCAGCCGGCGCGCCCGGCGGGAAGCTCCGCGTTGCGCTCGGCGAGCTGGGTCAGGAAGGAGGTCGGGTCGGCGGCCAGCGGCAGCTCGGCGCGGATGACGCGGCCGATCACCGAGGCGTCGGGGTGGACGTGGATCACGGGCTGGTCGGGGACCGGGCCCCGGGGGAAGGTCCATCCCTGGGTGGGGGTGTCGCCGAGGCGGGTGCCGACGGCGAGGACGAGGTCGGCGCGCTTCATCGCCTCGACCTGCGCGGGCGGGATCTTGAAGCCGAGATGGCCGGCATAGAGGGGAGAGGCGTTGTCGAAGATGTGCTGGTTCTTGAAGGACAGGGCGACGGGGATGCCGTGGGCCTCCGCCGCCCGGGCCAGCGCGGCGCGGCCATCGGGCTGGCCGCAGAGATGGCCGGCGATGATGAGGGGGCGTTCGGCGCCCGCCAGAAGGGCGAAGGCGCGGTCCACGTCTTCCGGCGCCGCGGCGGGGCGGGCGACGGGCATGGGGGGCACGACCGGGGCGGCGGTCAGATCCTCCAGCATGTCCTCGGGCAGGACGATGACGGAGGGGCCGGGCGTGCCGGTCATGGAGGCGTGGACGGCGCGGGCGACGGTCTCGGGCAGCTGGTCGGGATCGTCCACCTCGCGCACGAACTTGGCCATGGTGCCGAACATCTGGGTGTAATCGACCTCCTGGAAGGCGTGGCGCCCCCGCTCCCACCGCGCGACCTGGCCGATGAGGGCGACGAGGGGGACGCCCTCCTGCTCGGCCATGTGGATGGCGATGGAGAGGTTGGTGGCGCCGGGGCCGCGGGAGGCGGCGCAGAGGCCGGGGCGGCCCGTGAGCTTGGCGTCGGCGACGGCCATCATGCCCGCCCCGCCCTCGTGGCGGCAGACGACCGGCTCGATGGCGGAGTCGCCCAGCGCGTCGAGGAAGGCGAGATAGCTCTCCCCGGGGACGAAGAACAGGCGGTCGAAGCCCTGGGCTTCCAGGCAATCGGCCAACAGGTCCGCCGCGCGGCGCGCGCCAGGCTGGGTCATTCGGTCTCTCCTCGCATCTCCTCCCGGCCGGGCGGGCGCCCGGCGCGGCGCGCAGGATCGCGCCGAAGGCGGCGCGCCGCAACCCGTCCCGGCCTCAGCCCGCCTCGGCGGGGCGCCAGAGGCGGATGCGCTCCGACAGGATCCAAGCGTAGGCGAGGATGTAGGAATAGAGCCAGAGCTCCTGCACCTCGGCCTCGCGCAGGGCGAGATCGGGCAGGTAGCCCTCCTTCGCGAAGTGATCCCAGGTCATGTAGAGCAGCGCCAGCGCGCCCACCGGATGGCAGATGCGCCCGGGCAGGATGAAGCGGATGCGCTCCAGCGCCGCCGGGGCGCGGCCAAGCCGGACGGCCAGAGGGATGAGGACGGTCCCGAACAGGATCCCGGTGTTGAGCAGCACGCGGGGCTTGTGGTTCAGCCAGGAGGTCGCGTTGTGGAGGTTGGTCTCGTCCTGACGGTTGAACTCCGCCCAGCTCTCCGGCGTCTCCCAGTTGAAGAAATGCTGGCCCCAGCTGTGCTCCTCCCCAGCGATGTAGACGCTGCCCACGACGAGGGCGAGCAGCAGGGCCTGGAGCTTCCGGTCGGCGCCCCGGGGGAGCGCCCGGAAGGCGCGCAGGGCGATCCAGGCGGCGAGGATGGGGATGACGAAATGAGACAGCTCCAGCGCGCTCCAGCCCTCCTGGAAGAGCCAGCGCCAGGCCATCTCGGGATCGGCGAGGCCGGCGAGCAGGATGGCCACGGCGAGAACCGGCGGGAGCCAGAGCCAGAGGAGGGGAGACGGCTCGGCGATCCGCGGGGGCGGGCGGCTTTCGAGACGGGGCGCCTCGCGCGGGGTGTCGGTCATTCGGCGCCTCTTCATCGCGCTTGCTGAAATCGGTCGCGCCGGGCCTGCGGCGGGCCGGGCCGGGTCCGGCCGCGCGCCGCCTTGACGGCCGCGCCGCGCTCGGGGACTGTTCCGCGCGATCCGCGGCGAGGCAAGACGCGCCGCCGCTCTGCCGATCCGCTTGTGATGTTTTCGTGACAGTTCAGGAGCCGCCGATGCCCGCGCCCGAGATGGACGCCGCCAGGACCCAGCCCGCGCAGGACCACGACCCGCTGGCCGCGGAGCCCCCCTACCCCTACCAGGAGCTGCTGGGCTTCGAGATCACGGAATGGGCGGACAACCACGCGCGCGTCGAGCTGGATCTGCGGCGGGATCACTTCAACCGGCACGGGCTGCCGCATGGGGGCGTGCATGCGGCGCTGCTGGACACCTGCTTCGGCTACGCCTCCTGCTGGTGCCCGCATCCCGGGCGGGTCCGGCGGGCGATGACGCTGTCGCTGACGGTGAACTATGTAGGCCAGGCGCAGGGGCGAAAGCTGATCGCCGAGGGGCGCGTGACCGGGGGCGGGCGGAAGAGCTTCTTCGCCGAGGGCGAGTTGCGGGACGACCGCGGGAACCTGGTGGCGACGGCCTCGGCCTCCATGCGCTGGCGGGGGAACGGCGGGGACCCGATGGGGGACCCGGCGCAGGGGTGAGGCCCCCCTGCCCTAGCGCCAGAAGGGTTTGACGGCGTCGAAGGCGTCCCAGAGGGCCTGCGCCCGCTTCCAGTCGGCCTCGGCCTGCGCCTCCAGCCGGC
>JBNJGE010000043.1:0-18797 GCA_051747505.1 Pseudomonadota bacterium
CCCGCCCGGCGGCCCCGGGCCGGCAGGGCCGATCATTCGGGTTCCTTCCTTTCCAGTCTGCCCCGCCGTCAGCCGCCAAGGCAAGCCCCCGACCGGTCAACGGGACGCCCCGGAGGAGGGCGGAGCGGAGGCGGCGATCCAGTCGCGAATCCGCGCCTCCGGGTCCGGGGCGAGGGTGATGTCGGTCACCACGGACAGCACGTCCGCCCCGGCGGCGAGCGTCTGCGCCGCCCGCTCCGCCGTCAGCCCGCCGATGGCCACGAGCGGGATGCCGCCGATGCGCCGCTTCCACGCCCCGATCCGTTCCAGCCCCTGCGGGCCGAAGCGCATCGCCTTGAGCCGCGTCGGCCAGATCGGGCCGAGGGCCACATAGTCCGGCGCCGTCGCCAGCGCGCGGTCCAGCTCCGCCTCGTCATGGGTGCTCACGCCCAGGCGCAGCCCGGCGCGGCGGATCGCGGGCAGGTCGGCCTCGTCGAGATCCTCCTGCCCCAGATGCACGAAGCCGCAGCCCTCCTCGATGGCGAGGCGCCAGTGATCGTTGACCACCAGCTCCGCGCCGTGGGTTGCGCAGAGGCGGCGGGCGGCGGCGATCTCGGCGCGGGTCCCGGCCTCGCTGCGCTCCTTCACGCGCAGCTGGACGAGGCGCACGCCGAGGGGCAGGGCGCGGACGAGCCACTGCGCCGAGTCGAAGATCGGGTAGAAGCGGGGCAGGGTCATTCGAACACCGCCCGGTCGAGCATGGGCGTGGAGGGCGCGGCCATGTCCCGCGGCTCCATCGGGTCCGCCGCGGCGGCCTCTGCGCCGGCCTGCACGGCCCGCGCGAAGGCCGAGGCCATCGCGGCCGGGTCGCCGGCCTTCGCCACGGCGGTGTTCAGCAGGATCGCGTCGAAGCCCAGCTCCATCGCCGCGGCGGCGTGGCTGGGCAGGCCGAGCCCCGCGTCGATGACCATCGGGACCTCGGGAAAGCGCGCGCGCAGCGTGCGCAGCCCATGGCGGTTGTTCAGCCCCAGCCCCGAGCCGATCGGCGCGCCCCAGGGCATGAGCACTTCGCAGCCGGCCTCCAGCAGCCGCTCGGCGGCGCCGAGATCCTCGGTGCAGTAGGGGAAGACGCGGAAGCCGTCCTCCGTCAGGATCCGCGCGGCCTCCACCAGCCCGAAGACGTCCGGGTGCAGGGTGTCGTCGTCCGCGATCACCTCCAGCTTGATCCAGTCGGTCCCGAACACCTCCCGCGCCATCTGCGCCGTGGTCACGGCCTCGCGCGCCGTGTGGCAGCCGGCGGTGTTGGGCAGCACGCGCACGCCGAGCTCGCGCACCAGGTCCCAGAACTGCTGGCCCGCCCGGCCGCCCGCGGCCTCCCGGCGCAGGGAGACGGTGGCCACCTCCGCGCCCGAGGCGCGGAAGGCGGCGGCGAGCACGGCGGGGGAGGGATACTGCGAGGTGCCCAGCATCATGCGGCTGGGCAGCTCGACTCCGTAGAAGGGGCGCATGGCTCAGCCTCCCTGCCTGGGCGAGATGACTTCCAGCCTGTCGCCGTCGCGCAGTGGGGTCGCGGCGCGCTCCTCCCGCGGCAGGAAGTCCCCGTTCAGGGCGGTGGCGACGGCGGCCTCGGGGTCGTGGCCCAGCTCCGCCAGCGCCGTCTCGACGTCGCGCGCCTCGATCTCACAGGCGCGTCCGTTCAGCACGATCTTCATCCATCAGCTCCGGAACATGGCCCCCGTCCTCCACGACTTCCGCCGCCATGCGCGCGAGCGCGGGGGCGAGCAGGAAGCCGTGGCGGTAGAGGCCGTTGAGGTGCAGCCGCCCGCCCGCGCGGCGCAGGCGGGGCAGGTTGTCGGGGAAGGCGGGGCGCGCGTCGGCCCCGATCTCGAGGATCTCCGCCTCCGCGAAGGCGGGGTGGAGGGCGTAGGCCGCCCCCAGCAGCTCCATCAGCGAGCGCGCGGTGGCGGGGCCGCGGGCCTCGCTCTCGATCATGGTGGCGCCGACCATGTAGACGCCCTCCCCGCGGGGGACGACATAGATCGGCGCGCGCGGATGCAGGAGGCGCACGGGGCGCGACAGCGACACCTCCGGGCAGCGCAGCACCGCCATCTCCCCGCGCACGCCGCGCAGGTCGGGCAGGGCGTCGCGCGCCGCGAGGCCCCGGCAGTCCAGCGTCAGGTCCGCCGCCGGGGCGGCGTCGGGCGTGCGCCGTTCGACCCCGCGCGCCCGCAGGCCCGCCTCCAGCGCCGCGAGCGCCGCGCGCGGGTCGAGATGCGCCTCCTCTGGAAAGAACAGGGCCGAGGGGAAGCGGCCGGCGAGGTCGGGCTCCAGCTCCGCCACCTCCTCCGGGCCGGCCTCGCGGAAGCCGCGGGTCAGCCGGGCGAAGCGGCGGACCTCGCCCGCGTCGCGCCCCGGCGCCACGACCAGCGTGCCGCGGCGCGTCACCTCGACGCCGGCGGCCTGCCACCAGTCCGCGGCCTCGCGCCCCAGCCGCAGGACCGGCTCCCCGGCCGTGGCCGCCTCGCAGAAGGGCGCGAGCATGCCCCCGGCCCACCAGGAGCACATCTGCGGACCCGGCCCCGCGGCGCGGTCGAGCAGGACGACCTCCCTCCCGCGGCGGGACAGCTCATGCGCGGCGCACAGGCCCGCGACGCCGGCGCCGACGACCAGCACCCGGGTCATGTCCGGCCCGCCCTGCGAGAGCGCCGCCGGCTCCGTTCGGCATGGCTGACGGCGATCATGCATCCCTTCATGCGCTGCCCTCCCGGGGGCGGCCGGGCGGGAAGCGGGTGCAGTCGCTCGACATGAAGGCCCGTTCCCTACGCCGGCGCTAACCGGATCAGGTTCGACGGGTTGGCGGAAGCCTCTCAGCCCCGGAGGGCACCCCGACGGATTTCCCTGACTCTAGGGAGCGCGAAGCGAAGGTCAACAGACCGGGGGGTGTCCCCGCCTGCCCGAACCGGCATCGGGGCTCGCCCTCATTCATGCGGGAGTCAGCCCGAATGGCGCGCGCGGCGCGGAAGGCGGATATTCGGACAGACGGAGCGGAAAGGGTCCGGCAGGACCGGCGGCAGGAAAGGGCTCCGAAGGAAAAGGGAGCGCCGGCGGCGGCGAGCGTGGCGGCCCGGTCGCGTGGCGTCCTCATCGGGCCGCATCCGGCGAGGCCAGGCGAGCCTGCGTTCGCGCCCGGCCCCGCGGCGTCACGGATCATTTCGCGCCGACCGGCTCTCCCTCCCCCGCGTTCGGGACCGACGCCCACCCCGTCATCCGCGAGCGCGGCCCCGGCGGTCCGCGCCGCTTCTCCGCCCTCTAGGGGAAAACCCCTATCCCCTTGCGGGTTGTCCGCGCGCCTCCACCTCCTTTCCCGCATTCGTTTCGTCGGGCAAGGTCCAGCGTCGCGGAGAGCCGGAGCCGCCGGTCTCGCGAGGCCGACCGGCCCGCCGCCCCGGTCCCGGCGCGCGGCACGACCCGGCCCCGGGGACTCCGATCCCAGGCATCTATGGACACGGGATGCACAAGACCAACGCCTACGTTTTCGACACGCACCCGGACGCGATGTGGATCTACGACGTCCGGACGCTGCGCTTTCTGGAGGTCAACCGCGCGGCGGTGGACCGCTACGGTTACAGCCGCGAGGAGTTCCTCTCCATGCGCCTGTCCGACATCCGCCCCGCGGAGGACGTGGAGGCGCTGGAGCGGACGGTGGCCGGCCTGCCGCCCGACCGCCACGAATCCGACCTGTGGCGCCATGTCCTGAAGTCGGGGACGGTCATCCATGTCGATATCGTCAGCCAGCCCCTGACGTTCCGCGGGCGCGACGCCCGGCTCGTCACCGTCCGCGACGTCAGCCGGCTCGTGCGGCGGGAGCGGGAGAAGGCCGAGCTTCTCGCCTCCGAGCGCGAGGCCCGCGCCACCAGCGACCGGATGAGCCGCCGCTTCCGCTCCCTCTTCGAGGCCGTGCCGGGCAAGCTGGTGGTCCTCTCCCCGGCGGATTTCGAGGTCCTGGCGGTCAACGACGCCTATCTGGCGGCCACGGGGACCCGCCGCGACGAGGTCCTCGGCCGGCGGCTGTTCGAGGTCCTGCCCTTCGGCGACCGGGCCGGACGCGACGAGGCCGCGGAGGGTCTGCGCGCCTCGCTGGAGCGCGTGGCGACCAATCGCGCCCCCGACGTCATGCCCGTCCAGCGCTATCCGCTCTGGAAGGACGGGACCGCGGACGGCGCCGTCGAGGAAAGGTGGTGGAGCCTCGTCAACAGCCCGGCGCTGGACGAGCACGGCCGGGTCGCCTGCATCTTCCACCGCGCGCAGGACGTGACGGAGGCCGTGCGTTCGAACGACGAGGCGCCGGACGGCGAGGCGCCGCTGGACCGGCCCGACCTCCAGGCCGAGCTGGTCGGCCGCGCCGAGGAGCTGCGCCTGGCCAACGCGCGCCTGCTGGAGCACTCCATGAACCTGCGCCTCGCCCAGCGCCTGCTCAGCATGGGGCTGTGGAAGTACGACGAGGGAACCGGGGATCTGAGCTGGCCGCCCGAGACGGCCGACCTCTTCGGCGTGGCGCCGGAGGACGGCCCCCGCAGCGTCGAGGCCTATCTGGAAATGGTCCATCCCGAGGACCGGGAGGAGGCCGCGCGGGAGATCGAGGCCTTCCTGGCCTCCGACGACACGCACTACCATTTCGCGCATCGCGTGGTGACGCCCGACGGCCGCGTCCTCCATGTCCGCGGCATCGGCGAGGCCGCCCGGACCGCCCGGGGGCGGACCGTGTCGGGCGTGGTCCAGGACGTCACCGACCAGATCGAGACCGAGGGCCAGCTGGCCCGGACCAACCGCATGCTGGAGATCGCCAGCCGCGCCGCGCGCCTGGGCGCCTGGCGGGTCGATCTCGACACCGGGGAGCTGTTCTGGTCGCCCGAGATCTTCGAGCTGCACGAGATGCCGCCGGGCGCCCCGCCCGGGCTCGCGGACAATTTCGCCGCCTACCCGCCGGAGCATCGCGGGCGGATCGAGGCCGCCTACCGCGCCTGCGCCCGCGACGGGACGCCCTTCGACCTGACGCTGGAGATCGTGACCGCGAAGGGACGGCGGCGCTGGGTGCGCTCGATCGGGGAGGCCGTCCGCGACGCCTCGGGCGCGATCCGCGCCGTGCAGGGGGCGTTCCAGGACATCTCCGACATCCGGCGCGCCGAGGAGGCCCTGCGCCGCAGCGAGGAGCGGTTCCGCCTGGTCTCGGAGGCGACCAACGACGTCATCTGGGACTGGGACATGCGCGACAACAGCGTCTGGCGCAGCCCCGCCTTCTCGCGGATCTTCGGATACGAGCCGGAGGAGATCGGGGCGATCCCGCGGGAGGCGACGGAGGTCCTTCACCCCGAGGACCGGGGCCGCGTGACGCGCAGGCTGCGCGCCGCGCTGGACGGCGACGCCGACAGCTGGTCCGACGAATACCGCGTGCTCGACCGCGAGGGGCGCAGCGTGCACGTCATCGACCGCGGCTTCATCCTGCGCGACGAGACGGGCGCGCCCGTGCGCATGCTGGGCAGCATGATGGACGTCACCGAGCGCCGCGAGCTGGACGACCGTCTTCGCCAGTCGCAGAAGCTCGAGGCCGTCGGGCAGCTGACCGGCGGCGTCGCGCACGACTTCAACAACCTGCTGACCGTGATCCTCGGCAATGCGGAGCTGCTGAAATCCCGGCTCGCCGACCATCCTCAGCTGGGCGTCCTGGCCGAGACGACGGAGGCCGCGGCCGCCCGGGGCGCGGATCTCACCGCGCGCCTGCTCTCGTTCGCGCGGCGTCAGCCGCTCGACCCCAGGCCGGCCCGGCTGGACCGGCTCGTGGAGGGGATGGAGGACCTGATCCGGCGCACGGTGCCGGAGAACATCGACCTGGCGATCCGGGCGGAGCCCGGGCTGTGGCAGGTCGAGATCGATCCGAGTCAGCTGGAGACGGCGCTGCTCAACCTCGTCATCAACGCCAGGGACGTCATGCCCGGCGGCGGCGCCCTGACGATCGAGACCGCCAACGCGCATCTGGACGCGGACTACGCCGAACGCCACCCGGAGGTCGCGCCGGGGGACTACGTCATGGTCTCGGTCTCCGACTCCGGGACGGGCATGACGGCGGAGGTGGCCGCGAAGGCCTTCGAGCCGTTCTTCACCACCAAGGAGGCCGGCAAGGGCAGCGGGCTGGGCCTGAGCATGGTCTACGGCTTCGCCCGGCAGTCCATCGGCCACGCGAAGATCTATACGGAGCCGGAGGTCGGAACCACGGTGAAGCTCTACTTCCCGCGCCTTCATCCCTCGGAATTCGCCGAGCCGCCGGCCGAGCGGGCCGGGGCGATCGCGGGCGGACGGGAAAGCGTCCTGGTGGTGGAGGACGACCACCTGGTCCGGGATCATGTGACCGCGCAGCTGCGCGCGCTGGGCTACCGGGTCGTGAGCGCGGCCTCGGGCCGCGAGGCGCTCGAGCTGCTGGAGGCGGAGCCGGAGGTGGAGCTGCTGTTCACCGACGTCGTCATGCCCGGCGGGATGAGCGGCAAGGAGGTGGCCGACGCGGCGCGCGGCATCCGCCCGGACATCAGCGTGCTGTTCACCTCAGGCTACACGGAGAACGCCATCGTCCACAACGGGCGGCTCGACCCCGGCGTGCTGCTGCTCAGCAAGCCCTACCGGCTCGAGGACCTGGCGCGGAAGGTGCGCCGGGCGCTGGACGAATCGTAGCCCCGCTTCTTTCGGGCGGGGGTTGAATCGTGTCCAGTAGAGACTATTACGCATTGCAACGACATTTGCCGCTCGGCTAGCCGGAGACTGTCGTGCCGGCATTGGGGCGCGGGTCCGGCGAGAGGACGGCGTCTCCGGCGCCCCCCGATCTTCCGCGTGGGCCCGCCCGACCGGATCCCTCGCGGCCCCGGGGGCGGGGGCCGGACGGCCGGAACGACGAGGACGGGTCGCCGGAGCGCCCCGGCGCGCCGTTCGCAGCGAAGAGGACCTGTCCATGGGCGCGACCGTTTTCGTGGTGGATGACGACCACCTCGTCGCCCGCAGCATCGAGACCCTCCTGACAAACTTCGACATCGAGGCCGAGGCGCTGTCCTCCGCCTGCGCGCTGCTGGAGCGGTGCCCGCTGCCGCAGGGATGCTGCGTCGTCTCCGACGTGCGGATGCCCGGCATGAGCGGGCTGAGCCTGCTGGAGACCCTCCGCGAGAGGGGGGAGCAGGCGCCGGTCGTCCTTCTCACCGGCTACGCCGATTTCGACATCGCCGTCGCCGCCTTCCGGCGGGGCGCTGCGGACCTGCTTCGCAAGCCCTACAGCAACGGAGAGCTGGTCCAGGTCGTGCAGGAGGCGCTGAGGCGGGCCAGGGGCGCGGCCGAGACCGCGGAGTCCGAGCGCGAGGCGAAGGCGCGGCTGCGGCATCTGTCGGGGCGCGAACTGGAGGTCGCGCATCTGCTGGTCCGGGGCCTGAGCAACAAGATGATCGGCCGGGAGCTCGACATCAGCTACCGCACCGTCGAGCACCATCGCCGCCGGGTGATCGAGAAGACCGAGGTGTCCTCGGTCGTCGAACTCTCCCGCCTGCTCCAGTCGGCGAAGGAGATCTGAGGCCCGGGCGGGGCTGGCCGGCGCACGCCCTCAGGGCGCCGGGACCGACCCCGACAGCGCCGAGAGGTCGTCGGGCGCGGCGTGCGCGCGCCAGTCCACCCGGTCGCGCCGGATCTCGAAGACCGCGGTGGCCAGCGTCTGGGAATAGTCGTCGCGCCCGTCATGGTCGCAGCGGATCGGCGCCCCCCGGTCGAACAGCACCGCCTCCGGCGCCTCCGCCAGCGCGCCGGCCGCGATCAGCTCGTCCGCCCGCTCCTGGCGCGCCTTCGAGGAGGCCGTGACCACCTGCTCCAGCCCCGCGAAGGCGTCGTATATCAGGTGGTTGGCATGGGCGATCGGGGCCTCGGGCTCCCGCGTCTCGCAGCCGGAGGCCGGCGCCTCGACCGAAACCACCCGGCGCGAGCCGACCTCCCCGAGATTGTGATGGAACCCGCTGGCCCGGTCCCTGCGCCGCAGCACGCCCAGCGCCTCGTCCAGCGTCGCGCAGTCCAGCACCGCCCGGCACACGATCTGGCGCGGCACGCCCGGCTGCAGGTCGTGGGCGCGGATGTTGTTGATGGTCTGCACCAGCCCCGCCCCGCTCACCCCGAAGGTGTGGCCGGGCAGCATGCCGGGATACATGAAGCTCTCGAATCCCGGCCCCTCATCCGGCGCGCAGCGCACCCACAGGCAGGCGCCCAGAAGCTCCGGCGCCCCGTCCTCGTTATGGGCGATCATCGCATCCTGCTCCCCCTGCGCCGGGATCAGCAGCGTCGTGCAGCCGGAGGAGGCGGAGGCCTGCGCCGCGGCGGAGGCGCCCTCCGGCAGGCGCAGATCGCCCCGGCAGTTCCACAGGAACAGCGTCTCGAAGTCCTGGCCCGCCCCGGCCGCGATCCCCTCGATCTCGCGCACATAGCGCGGATACGTCCGCCGCGCGGCCTCCTCCAGCTCCCGCAGCCGGTCCGAGCCGCGCCAGGCGGCGTCCAGCGCCCGGTATTCGTCGGTGGCGAAGACGCGCGCGGCCAGCCCCTTCGCGCTCGCCTCGCCCAGCGCGTGGCCCAGCGCGAAGGGCTCGCCCCTCGCCTCCACGCGGGTGATCGGATTGCGGGTCATCGGCGCCTCCTGCGGTTTCAGCGGTTCCGGCGGTCCCGCCAGCGATAATACGCGACGGAGGCCGCCAGGAACCACGGGCGGCCAGTATAGAGCGGCCGCGTCTGGAATCGCACGCCGTCCAGCCCCGTCCGCCCCTCCGGCCGTCCCAGCACCCTGTGCCCCAGTCGCATCCCCAGATAACTCGCCAGCCCGACGCCCGATCCGCAATAGCCCATCGCGTAATGCAGCCCGTCCTCGCCGCCGATATGAGGCAGCGCGTCGAAGGTGTAGGCGACGAACCCCATCCAGGACCGGCTGACGCGCACGCCCTCCAGCTCCGGGAACAGGGCGACGAGGTCGCGGCGCAGCCGCGGGGCGCTGACCAGCGGATCGGTCTCGGAGGCCGAGACCCGCCCCCCGAACAGGATGCGCCGGCGATCCGGCGACAGGCGGTAGTAATAGACGACCTTGCGCGTGTCCGAATAGGCGCGGTCCCGCGGCATCAGCCGCTCCGCCTGCCCCTCCGCCAGCGGCTCGGTCGCGATCATGTAGCTGCCGATCGGGATCACCCGGCGCCGGTGCCAGGGCGTCAGCGGCCCGGTGTAGCCGTTGGTCGCCACCACCACCTCCCGCGCCCGCACCACGCCCTGCGGGGTCGCGAGCTCGTAGCCGCCCCCCTCGCGCTTCAGCCCCGTCACCGGCGTATGGCTCGCCACCCGCACGCCCGCCTCCCGCGCCCGCGCCAGCAGGCCCAGGTGATAGCGCCCGGGGTCGAGATTGGCGTGGCGCTCGTGGACGACGCCGCCGAAATAGGTGTCCGAGCCGATCTCCGCCCCCTGCTCGGCCCGCGGCACGACGCGCACCGGCTGCTCCAGCCCCTTCGGCTGGGATTCGGCCGCGCGGGCCAGCCTTTCGAACTGCGCCGGGGTGTGCGCCGCGTGGAACCGCCCGCAGACGCGGTGGTCGCAGTCTATGCCCTCCTCGCGCAGGAACTCGCCCAGCCAGGCGAGCGACTCGATCCCCTCGCTCAGGATCGCGCGGGCCCCGTCCTCCCCGTGGCGCTTCGCCAGCTCGTCAAACCCCGGCTTGATCGACGCGCTGACCTGCCCGCCGTTGCGCGAGGAGCAGCCCCAGCCCGCCGCCTCCGCGTCCAGCGCCAGCACCGACCGCCCGCCGCGCGCCAGAACGAGCGCGGCGTTCAGCCCCGTGTAGCCGGAGCCGACGACCGCGACATCGACCTCCCCCGGCGGCGCCCCCGCCTCCGCCTCCGGCCGGGGCGAGCGCTCCCACCAGAAGGGCTCGGCCCGGAAGTCCTCGGCGAAGACGGCGGGGTCGGGGCGGGTCATGTCAGAGCCCGGTCCCGCCCTTCGCGTCGTCCGTCAGATGCGCGAGATACTGCCCGACGAAGTCGTGCCCGACCTCCTCCGCATAGGCGTCCATCAGCCGCTTCGTGACCGGCCCCGGAATGTCCGTCACCGCCGTGCTCTCCCCGTCGAAGGACCGCACCGGGCACATGCACAGGCTGGTGGAGGTGATGAAGGCCTCGTCGGCGGTCGCCACGTCATAGGCCGTCAGGTCCGTCTCCCGGCAGGGGATGCCGAGCTTTTCGCAAAGCTCCATCACCACCTTCCGGCTGATTCCGGCCAGCACGAACTGCTCCTGCGGCGTCATCACCACGCCGTCGCGCACCAGGAAGATGTTGGAGCCGTTGCCCTCGCACAGGAACCCGCGGTGATCGAGCAGCACCGGCCAGCCGCCGCCCGCCCCGACCTCCTGCGCCGCGACGACGAAGTTGAGGTAGTTGTGCGTCTTGGCGTTGGGCGACACCGCGTCGGGCGCCACCCGCCGGGTCGAGGGGATGACCACCTCGATCCCGTCGCGGAACAGCGGCGCGCGCACCCCGAAGGGCAGCGGCACGCACAGCACGATCACCGTGGGCCCGCTCCGCTGCCCCGGCCCGTCGGGAAAGGCCGAGCCCCGCGTGATCCGCTGGAACACCCAGTAGTCCTCGTGCTCGCCCAGCAGGTGCCGGTTGCGCTCCACCACCTCCTCGGAGACCCGGGCGATCTCCTCCGCGCTCATCCCCGGATCGATCCGCAGATAGCGCAGGGAGCGCATCAGCCGGTCGATATGCTCCTGCAGCCGATAGATGCGCCCGCCGAAGGTCCGCGCCGTGTCGAACACCGCGTCGCCGTAGAGGAACCCCCGGTCATGGATATGCACCGTGGCCTGCGACTCCGGCACGATCTCGCCGTTGAGCCAGACCACCCGTTCGTTGCTGAGCTGCCGCTCGGTCATGCGCCTCTTCTCCCTCTCTAAAGCCCGGCCATCGTCTCGCGCATCGCCCCGGCCATGCTGTCCAGATCGTCCTTCGTCGTCACGCTCGAGATGAACCCCGCCCCGGTTCCGGCGATGAACACGCCCCGCTCCAGAAGCCCGCGCTGGAGCGCCGCCATCCGCTTGCGCTCCGCGTCCGAGCGGTGGTTGGAGCGGTAGTCGCGGATCGGCCGCCGGTGCGGGTGCACCAGGAAGTTGGAGCCCACCCCCGTCACCTGCCCCTCGAACCCCGCCTCCCGCATCGCCGCCGCGATCCGCTCCCGCGCAAAGTCGCCCAGCGCCTGCAGATGCTCGAAGGCCGGCGGGTCCAGCATCTCCATCGACGTGCGCCCCGCCACCATGCTGACGGGGTTGGCCGAGAACGTCCCCGAGGCCGGCGCCAGAGGCTTGCCGCCCGAGTGGTCGAAGACCCGCATGACCTCCTCGCGCCCCGCGATGGCGCCGACGGGAAAGCCCCCGCCGATGATCTTGGCGACGGTGGTCAGGTCCGGCTCGCCCCCGAAGACCCCCTGCGCCCCGTGATAGCCGTAGCGGAAGGAGACGACCTCGTCGAAGATCAGCACCGCGCCCAGCTCGTCGCAGACCCGGCGCAGCGTCGCCAGGTACTCCGGCGTGGCCGGGATCATCCCGCAGGTCGCCGGAACCGGGTCCACCAGCACGCCCGCCAGCCGTTCGCCATGCTCGCGCAGCGCCGCCTCCGCCCCCTCGGGGTCGTTGAAGGGCAGCACCAGCGTGTCGGCCAGCACCGCCTCCGGCGTGCCGTGGCTGTAGGGCACCGCCCTCGGCGTCTGCCCCCATGTGTCGGGCGCGGAGTCGAGGCTGACCTCGGCATGGTCGTACATGCCGTGATAGGCGCCCTCGACCTTCGCGATCATCGGCCGCCCGGTATGCGCCCGGGCCGCCCGCAGCGCCATCATCACCGCCTCGGTCCCGGAGTTGAGGAACCGGATCCGCTCCGCCCCCTCCAGCCGCTCAAGCAGCAGCTCCGCGAGTTCCACGTCCTCGGGCGTTGGCAGGGTGAAGCAGGTCCCCTTCGCCACCCGCTCCGTCACCGCCTCCACGATGCGCGGATGCGCGTGGCCGTGGATCAGCGAGGCGAAGTTGTTGGTCAGGTCCAGATAGGCCTTCCCGTCCACGTCGTGGATATAGGCCCCGGCCCCGCGCTCGATATAGATCGGGTAGGGCTCCAGCCAGGCCAGCAGCCGGGTGGAGCCGCCGGCGAAGACGCGCTGTGCCCGCTCGGTCATCGCGTGGGACCGCGTGTCAGGATCGGGCCACATCGGCGTCTCCCCCTTCATGCCCGCCGCGTGGCGCGCCTGCGCCTCCGGCCGGCGGAGCGTAGCGCACAACCTCCGCCGCGTGAACTGCGCCGCCCGGCGGGCTCAGACCCGCGTCTCGATCGCCTCCGTCAGCACCCGCCCGTTCTGGGACAGGAACTCGCCGAAGGCGGCCTCGAAGGCGTCGTAGTCGGCCGCCTCCAGCGGCAGGCACAGCGCCAGGAAGCCCCGGCCCGCGACATGGAAGCCGCGCAGCAGCATCTCGAAATGGAACAGCTTTCGCGCCTCCGCCGGCGCCGCGGCCGCCGCGTAGGGGTCCGGGATCGGGCCGGGCCGGAAATGCACGCCGAGCATCGAGCCCCGCCCCGTCACCGTGATCGGAACCCCCGCCGCGTCCGCCCGCGCCTGCAGCCGCTCGCGCAGCCGGTCGCCGGCGGCGTTGAGGCGGGCCACCGCCTCGGGCGTGTAGACCCGCTCCAGCCCCGCCACGCCCGCGGCCATGGTCAGCACGTTGTTGTTGTATGTCCCCGAATGGGCCAGCGCCCCGGGCTTCGTCGGGTCGAGCAGGTCCATAAGCTCCGCGCGCCCGCCGAAGGCGCCGAAGGTCACGCCGCCGCCGAGATACTTGCCAAACGACACCAGGTCGGGAAACACCCCCAGCGCCTCGTGCAGACCGCCCGGCGCGAGGCGCGACGTCATCACCTCGTCGAAGATCAGCTGGATCCCGCGCCGCTCCGTCTCCGCCCGCAGCATCTCCAGGAACTCCGGCCGCGCCTGTATGCAGCCGCCGGCGCCCATCATCGGCTCCACGATCACGGCGGCCAGCCGGTCGGCGTGCTCCGCGATCAGCTCCCGCGTGCGCTCGGCGTCGTTGTAGGGCGCCAGAACCGTCTCGAACGGCGCGTTGATGGGCGAGCCGCCGCCCGCGAAGGACAGCACGCCCCCGTGATAGCCCCCGTCGAAGGCCAGGATCGCCGGCCGCCCGGTCGCCGCGCGCGCCAGGCACAGGTTCATCATGTTCGCCTCGGTGCCCGAGTTGCAGAACCGCACCCGCTCCACCGCCGGGAAGCGGTCGCACATGATCTGCGCGAAGCGCGCCTCGTAGATATTCGGCCCGCCCAGCGCGAGCCCGCCCTCCAGCGCCTCGCGGATGGCCCCCAGGATCTCCGGGTCCGAATGGCCGTAGAGCCCCGCCGTGTATTCCCCCAGGAAGTCCAGATAGACATGCCCGTCGAGGTCGTGCAGCCGCGCGCCCTCCCCCCGCGCGAAGGCCAGCGGGAACGGGTCGTAATGCAGCGTCGAGCGCGTGTTGCCCCCCGGCATGGGCCCGTTGGCGGCCTCGAATCGCGCCCGGCTCTTCGGGTTGGCCGCCACGTAGCGCGTTTCCGCATCCGCAACGGCGGCGTCGATGTCCAGGTTGACGCGATCCATGTCCGGTCTCCTCCCCAGTCCGCGCGGGCCGTTCCGCGCCGGCGTCGCCAGACTTCACCGCCGCCGGGCGTCTTGTCCACCGCTGCGTCGCCCGTCCCCCGGCGAAGACGGGGCGGGCCCGGCGCGGCGCCGACAGTCGCCTTGCTCAACCTTCGCAATAGCCGCCCGGTTTCCGCTTGCCCCACTGGATAGGCGTGGCTAGTCTTTGAATGCAATGATCAAAAACGACTGACCGACAGAGGAGGGCACGGGCATGCCCGACAAGACCACGCGCACCCGCATCTGCGTCAACCGCCGCCGCTTCATGGCCGGCGCCACGGCCCTCGCCGGCGGCGTCCTCGCCGCCCCCGCGGTGCTCCGAGCCCAGACCCCGGGCGGCACGCTCTACCTCGAATCCTGGGGCGGCACCTACGCCGAGGCGGTCCGCACCTACCTGATCGAGCCGTTCCAGAAGCAGTTCGACGTGGAGGTCGAGCATCGCTTCTTCGGCAACAATTCCGAGCAGCTCGCCAAGCTCAAGTCGGGCAAGTCGCGCATCGACCTGACCTTCCTGAGCTCCAGCGCCCTCTACCGCGCCGGCCGGGAGGAGCTGCTCAGCCCCGTGCGCGTCGACAACGTGCCCAACTACGCGCGCATGTTCGACGACTTCAAGCAGCCCACCTACGACCCGTGGGAGGAGCCGCGCTGCATCAGCTACTTCTGGGGCGACCAGGCCATCGCCTACAACGAGCAGCTGATCCAGGAGGCGCCGACCTCCTGGGCCGCGCTGTGGAATCCCGACTACCGCGGCCGGGTGTCCTTCTACGGCGTCCATCCCGGCCCGATCACCAACACCGCGCTCTATCTCGGCCAGGATCCCAACGCGATCTCCGACATGGACGCCATCATCGCCAAGCTGGAGGAGCTCAAGCCCAACCTCCTGAAGTTCTGGAGCAGCGGGGCCGAGCAGACCCAGCTCTTCGCCACCGGCGAGGTCTGGATCGGCGACTTCTGGCGCGGGCGCGTCAACAACCTGCGCAAGGACGGCCACCCCATCGCCTATGTCCAGCCGAAGGAAGGCACCATGGGCTGGGTGGACACCATGTGCATCCCCTCGACCTGCGAGAACCAGATGGCCGCCGAGGCCTTCATGAACTTCGCGCTCGATCCCGAGATCCAGCGGAAGTTCGTGCTGGAGGGGATCAACTACGCCCCCACCGGCTCGGAGGTGGAGCTGAACGAGGAGGAGTCGGACCTGCTGGGCGCCAGCCAGAAGATCCTCGATCGCGTCACCTTCCCCGACTACCAGTACCAGGCCGAGCAGGCCGACGACTGGAACCGCATCATCAACACCATCAAGTCCTGATCCCCGCCGCCCCGCCCGGCCGCCGCGCCGGGCGGGGCGGACCCTCGTCCCGGCCCCCGCGCCGGGTCGCCCCCCGCGCCTGCGCGGGGAAGGGTCGGGAGTCGGCGGCCGTCAGAAACGGGGCGCGTGAATGAGCGAATACGACGTCGAGCTGCAGTCCGTCACCAAGCGCTTCGGCGAGATTGCGGCCGTGGACGATGTCTCCTTCGGCATCCGCAAGGGGGAGTTCTTCTCGCTGCTCGGCCCCAGCGGCTGCGGCAAGACCACGATCATGCGGATGATCTCGGGCTTCGAGTCGCCGACCGCGGGCCGCATCCTGATCGGGGGCGAGGACATGGCCGGCCGCCCGCCCTACCGCCGGCCCACCAACCTCGTCTTCCAGCACCTGTCGCTCTTCCCGCACATGACGGTGTTCAGGAACATCGCCTTCGGCCTCGAGAGCAAGCGCATGCCCGAGGCCGAGATCGAGCAGCGGGTCGAGAAGATGTTCGACCTCATCCAGATGCGCGGCTTCGGCGACCGGCGCATCAGCCAGATCAGCGGCGGCCAGCAGCAGCGCGTCGCCATCGCCCGCGCCCTGGTGCGCGAGCCCACCGTGCTCCTGCTGGACGAGCCGCTGGGCGCCCTCGACCTCAAGCTGCGCGAGCAGATGCAGCTGGAGCTCAAGCGCATCCAGCGCGAGATCGGCACCACCTTCATCTACGTCACGCACGACCAGAAGGAGGCGATCACCATGTCCAACCGCATCGCCGTCATGAACCACGGGCGCGTGGAGCAGATCGGCGACGCGGACGCGATCTACGAGAACCCCAGGACCTCCTTCGTCGCCAACTTCATCGGCGCCACCAACCTGTTCGAGGGGAACGTGCTGGAGCGCCGCGACGGCCGCGCGAAGGTCGAGAGCGAGGGCCTGGTGATGGACGTGGCCGACCGCGAGGGCGGGGCCTCGAACGGCGAGGTCCATGTCTCGGTCCGCCCCGAGAAGATCGTGATCGGCGAGCGGCTGGAGGACCTGCCCAACATCTATGACGGCACGGTGGAGGAGGTCATCTACCAGGGCGCCTCTACGGACTACCGCGTGCGCGTCGGCGGCCGGCTGGTCAGCGTCAGCGTGCAGAACTCCGAGATGTCGCGCGGCTTCGCGACCGGCGCCGCGGTGCAGGTCGGCTGGACGCCCGACAAGGGCGTGCTGATCCCGGGAGAGGCGGGATGACCGCGGCCCCGGACGTCGAGGCGCCCTCGGCGGGCGACGCCGCGCAGCAGGCCTCGAAGCGGCGGCGCAAGACGCTGCTCCTGCAGCTCGGGCCGGCGACGGTGTGGCTGCTGGTGTTCTTCATCGTGCCGGTCTGCCTGATCTTCGTCTACAGCTTCTACAAGTTCGAAGACGGGTTCATGACCCAGGCCCTGACGCTGGAGAACTACGTCCAGATCTTCGAATATCCGGTCTACCGCGACGCCTTTCTCAAGAGCCTGCGCTACGGCCTGATCGTCACGGTGCTGTCGCTGATCATCGCCTACCCGGTCGCCTACTTCCTCGCCCGGGTGGTGACGAAGCACAAGACGCTGCTCTTCCTCCTGCTGATCGTGCCGTTCTGGACCAGCATCGTGGTGCGCACCTACGCCTGGAAGCTGCTGCTGGGGACCAACGGGCTGGTCAACTACTACCTGATGCAGCTCGGCCTGGCGGAGTTCCCGGTGAAGTTCCTGTTCACCGAGCGCGCCGTGATCATCGGCCTGATCCACGTCTTCCTGCCCTTCATGATCCTTCCGCTCTACGCCGTGCTGGACAAGATGGACCCGCGGCTGGAGGAGGCGGCGATGGACCTCGGCGCCGGGCGCATCCGCACCTTCCTGAAGGTGACGCTGCCCCTCTCCCTGCCCGGGGTGAGCACCGGCTGCCTGCTGGTCTTCATCCTGACCATCGGTTCCTACCTCACGCCCGACCTGCTGGGCGGGCCGAGCGAGCAGATGATCTCCAACGTGATCCAGAGCGAGTACTACGTCAGCTTCAACTGGCCCTTCGGCTCGGCGCTGGCCGTGGCCTTCCTGCTGATCGTGCTGGCCATGGTGCTGATCTACAACCGCCTCTACCGGCTCGACAATCTGACGGGGCAAGGATGAGACGCTCGACGCTGTCCCTGCGGGTCTGGACGGGGCTGGTCTACCTGTTCCTGTTCCTGCCCATCCTCATCGTGGTGCTGATGTCGTTCAACGCGTCGCGCTACTCGACCTTCCCGGCGCAGGAGTTCACCTTCGAGTGGTACCACGCCGCCTGGGAGGACCCCCAGATCGCCGGCGCCCTGCAGACCAGCGTGACCATCTCCCTGATCGCCTCGGTGATCTCGACGACGATCGGCACGCTGGCCTCCATGGGCATCGTCCGCAACCGCTTCAGGGCGCGGGAGCTGCTCAACGCCTTCTACCTCTCGCCCCTGATCACGCCGGAGATCATCACCGGCATCGCGCTGCTCAGCTTCGCCACCCTGCTGAGCCTGCAGGGCGGCTTCATCCTGGTGGTCATCGCCCATGTCATGTGGGGCCTGCCCTTCGTGGTCACGGTCGTCTCCGCCCGCCTCTACGGCTTCGACCGCTCGCTGGAGGAGGCGGCGATGGATCTCGGCGCCGATCCCTCCATGACCTTCCGCAAGGTCACTCTACCCCTGATCCTGCCCGGCATCCTGGCGGGGCTGCTGCTGGCCTTCACGGTGAGCTTCGATAACTTCCTGCTCACCTACCTGCTGGCGGGCTCGGACGTGACCACGGTGCCGATCCAGATCTACTCCATGATCCGGTTCGAGTTCTCGCCCAAGATCCACGCCCTCTCGACCTTCATCATCCTGGTCTCGGTCTGCCTGATGCTGCTCAGCCAGCTCGCCGGCCGGACGCGCTCGGGCCCGGCCGAGATCAAGAGCGAATAGGAGGGACGGGCGCCGGCCCTCTCCGGGCCGGTGTGGGGGCGCGGTTTGCAGTTCCGCGCCCCGTCTCCTATGACCGCGCCCGTCAGGAAAAGGAGGAACGCGGCGTGGGCGACGGCATTCGCGGCATCCTGTTCGACAAGGACGGGACGCTCATCGACTATCATCGGACCTGGTCGCCGATTAACCGCCGGGCGGCGGAGCACGCCTCGGGCGGCGAGGCGGCGCTGCGCGACCGGCTGCTGGAGGTCGGCGGGCAGGACCCCGCCACGGGCCGGGTGCGCGGCGGCTCGCTCCTCGCGGCCAGCAACACCGAGGAGATCGCGCAGGCCTGGCGCGAGGCCGGGGCGCGCGACGCGGGCGACCTGGTTGCGGCGCTCGACCGGATCTTCACGGAGGGGGCGGCGGGCTCCGCCCCCGTCTGCGACCTGCCGGCGCTGTTTGCGCGCCTGTCGGGGCGCGGGCTGCGGCTGGGCGTGGCCACCAGCGACAGCGAGGCCGGCGCCCGCGCCACCCTGCGCGCGCTGGGCGTGGAGGCGGACTCCCTGTTCGTCGCCGGCTATGACAGCGGCCACGGCGTCAAGCCGCAGGCCGGCATGGCGCAG
This sequence comes from Pseudomonadota bacterium, assembly GCA_051747505.1. Lineage (GTDB taxonomy): Bacteria > Pseudomonadota > Alphaproteobacteria > Rhodobacterales > Rhodobacteraceae > Albimonas. The sequence goes on from JBNJGE010000043.1 coordinate 18,561, forward strand.
GCCTTCATGCGCCACTACGGGCTGACGCCCGGCGACGTCGCCGTCGTCGGCGACAACCTGCACGACATGGAGATGGGCCGGGCGGCGGGCTGCGCCCTGCGCGTGGGCGTGCTGACGGGCACGGCGACGCGCGAGGAACTGGCGGAGGCGGCCGATCACGTCATCGAGTCGATCGACCGGCTCGAGGCGCTGCTGGCGCGCGCGGCGGCCTGAAAGGCCCTCGCGCCCCCGCCCGGC
>JBNJGE010000044.1:0-12817 GCA_051747505.1 Pseudomonadota bacterium
ATTTCCTCAGCCAGCCCGATGCAGCAGCCGAGCCATGCGAACCAGAGCGTCAATGCTCCGCCACCCCCGTTAGCTTCCGCGCCGCCAGTTCCAGCATGGCCGCGATCCCCTCGTCGCCCAGATGCTCAAGGCCGCCGGCCGGGGCGACGATGCTGATGGAGACGTCGTTGCTCAGCTCCAGGAAGAGGGCTTCGGCTTCTGCGCCCGTCTCTTCGTCGTGGAGAGGGACGACATCAGCCATTGCGCTCCCACTCCCGCATTCTGGCGCAATGGTAGGACTGCCATTCGCGAAGGTAGAAAGCCGCGTCCACGGGTCCGGCGAACCACTTGGCGTCGGCCAGCAGGGAGCACAGCATTTCCTTGCGCCCCGTCAGCATCCAGCCGATGAGGCGGGAGATGGCGCACATTTCCTCAACCCTCGTAAAGGGACTCTCTTTCGGGGTTCAAGGCAGCCCAGAAATCGCCGCCAAGCTCATGCTGCCGACTGGCAACATCGGCAAAGGCATCAGCCACTCTTTGCGCGACCTCCCGCCTGACGTCCCGTCTCCGGCTCGGTCGGGGCGGCATATACGGAAGCGGCTCTGCCTTTTCGGTGCCATCTGCGTCGGGGTGCATCATCATGGCAGTATCCCACGAAAAAACGCGCCGCGGTTTCCCGGGCGCGCTTGTCCATCTTCCGTTTCCGCTATCATAACGCGGACAGGGGGTCAAGGGGTCTTCTTCGACTTCTCAGCCGCCCAAAGCTGAAACTTTGCCTGCCGGGTTATAAGCCAGTCATTCGCACGCTTCCCGGCAAGCACCTCCACAACCAAGTTGAGCCATGTCGAGGCCCACAGGATGCGAGCCGCCCAAAGCGGCGTCCCAACCTTCCGGTATTCAGCTATCGGGTCCATCCCGCTTCTCCTTTCCCTTCCTCCCCGGCTTGCGCCGCGGCACGCTCTCCCGCGCATCGTAGGCCCGGGCCTTGTCCTCGTCCTCGGGTCTTACCCACAGCTCCCGGATGCGCACGAGGCCCGCGGCTTCGAGGTAGGCTTCGTGCTCTCGGCGGCGGTCAGTCATACCAGCACAGGGCCAACATTGGCCCTTATCTCCGCCAGCTTATCGCGCCTGTGCGCCTCGTGCTTCTCGCGAGCGGCGATCTTGTCCGGCCAAGAAAGGATCTGCTGAACGGGTATCTCAAACATGGCCCCGTGCGCCGCCGGAGCGCCAAACGGCTTCCCGTCTCGGATAAGCACAACGGCGGCCATGCCTTCCCTGACAGCCAGCACGCGCACCTTGCAGCGTTCATCTACCGATCCGCCGTTCTTGAGCCCGTGCCCGTGCTTTGCGTTCTCTGCGAAGCCGAGCCACCGGGAGTCGTCTATCCAGAAGAACTCCCCAACCTGATGCTCTTCGCCAACCTCGATCTCGCTCATCTCGTCCTCCTGTCGTCTTGGGGCGGGGGGCGTTAGGCCGCCCGCATCAGCGCCGCCGACCCGTCATCGCCCCCACAAGGGCCTTCGCCCGTTGGAAACCATCGCCGGCCGGGCGCTCGTCCCGCTTGTGTTGCCACTGACACCAAGCGTCGTAAGCGGCATCGTCCAAGCGCCGACCCTCTGCCTTGTCCCCCCGCCGATACGCGGCATCCGCCTGATTGCGCAGTTCAGCCTCTTTCGCCTGAAAGTCACTCCTGCTCATCTCGTCCTCCTGTCGTCTTGGGGCGGGACCATTAGGCCGCCCGCTCAATAAGCCCCATGCAGAGCGCGGCCGAGAAGGTTGACCGCCGGACGACCCACCCGGCTTTTCTTCTTGGCGGCCTTGCGAGCATCGCGGTTCGGCTTGTCCGCATCATACAGAGCCCGGAAGGCCGAATAATGCTCGTGATATTCGGCGGTGGCAGTGAACGCCCGCGCGCCATGACGGGCCTTGCCTTCCTCGAACCAAGCGATGGCTTCGTCGAGCGTGGTGAACGGGGCTTCGGTCTGCATCTCGTCTCTCCCTTGCTGATACCCATGATATACATTGTCCGCGGGACGTTTGCAAGGGGGATCGGGAGGAAAATTCAGATCATCCCTTTCTCGCGATACCAAGGCATGAGAGCCCGAAGCCCGTCCCGCAGCGGCGGCAGCTTCGCGGGCGCAGTAACGTCCTGCTCGCAGCATATCCGCACCACCTCGCGCTCCGCCAGCATACCGGCCGTGACGAGGACCGCGTGAGAGGCGCTGTGCGCGTCCCTGACGGCCCGCACCAAATCGTCGTCGGGCTCGGTCAGGGTTCGGCCCTGCGCCGCTCCATACCCGCCCACAACGGCTGTCTGGGATCGACCGATGCAAAGGCGGAAATACTCGGCCCGCTCGCGCGCGTAGACCTCTCCCGCCTTGGCGAGGAAAAGCGCCGTGTCGCCCGCGCCCAGGCCCCCGGTGTAGAAGGCGGCCCAGAGCGGATCGTCATCCGGCGGACGTCGCCCAGCCTCGCGGATGTTCTCCGGCGTCGGAGCCCAGCCCCAGAGGATGCAGCGTTGCTGGCCGCGCTCCCATCGGGCGTCGCGCCGAGTGTCCTTGATCGTGTTCCCGTTCTTCGCCCGCGCCGGGGGTGTGATCCCCCCGTCATCGAGCCGGGTGCGACCGCCGCTTGCCTTGCGCAGCTTCTTGGCCTTGGTCCTGCTCACCATGGTTTCCCGCCTCACTTTCCGCCGCGCATTCCGGGCACGGCTTTCTCAGATGCGATTGCCACTCGCCCTCTCGCTCCACGCTCCGCCAGCCGCCGCAGCGGGGGCAGGTCACGCCGCCTCCCTTCCATTGCGCCACCGCTGGTCGATCTTGACCGCCTTCGTCAGCCGCCCGGAGTCGTAGGCTTTGCGGACGATCTCGGGGTCAAACCCGGCGCAGTAGCAGATCAACCGGAATTCATCCCCGGCCGCGCGGAACCACATCTCCGCCTCCCACTGGCTTGCGGATCGCTCGCCGGTCCTGTCGGACGGGGTGGCCGTGTCGCCCCCGCCTGCGTCCAGAGCGGCGCGCAGGATCACGGCGCAGTAGAGGGCGCGTTCTCCGTCCATCACGCCATCTCCCGCCCCGCGTCGGTGATCCGAACCCATGTGAACATCCGCCGCCCGACCTGCCGCCTCTGCGTCTCCACAAGCCCGCGCCTCTCCGCTGCCTGGCTGAAGTTCCAGAGGGAAAGCGGGTTGATCCCGGCCTCCATCGCGAAAGCCTTGTCCTGCTGCCGCCATTCGCCGTGGGCGAGCGCCTTGACCAGCTTCTCGACGTTGCCGCCGGCTTCCTTCTTTCGGCCGGAGGGCTTGGAGAGCTGCGGGACCGGAGGCACGCCCGGGACATGGCCGGCTGCGCGCTCCGCCTCCTGCATCATTCGCCCGATGGCGGCTTCATGTTCCGCGGCTAGGCCGGGCGTGGCGAACGCATAGGGGGCAATAGCCGAGGCTGTGAGTTGCTTGGTCATAGCCGTTCCTCCACCCAGGAGATCCAATCGGTGTCGTTGCCGTAGAGCGCCCGCCAGCGGGATTTCCCGCCGTGAAGGGCGACCTTGGACGTGTCCATGAGCCCCTGATGATGGCCCTCGCAGAGAGGGATGGTCATGCAGTCGGGGGCGCGGGCCGTGGAGTAGCGGCCATGGATGCAGTGGTGCACCTGCGTTGCGGATAGCTGGGGCTCGCCGAACTCGTGGCAGATGACGCACGGCATCTGGGCCACGGCTTCGAGGCGGTCCGGGTCATTGCCCTCCTTGTCGGGCTTGAGGCCCATAGGCGGAAGGTTGGCGATGTTCATGCCGCCTCCCTGACTGGCTCCGACCACCGCACGCCGTGCTCGGCTCCGAATGCGTAGATCAGTTCTATGAGGTCGCTAAACTCCCGCTTTCCCATCGTGCTTGTGTGAGCGCCGACGACGACAAAGCCGCCATCAATTCCGGGGACCACCTTTTGCCGCTTGAGGCCGGCGGTGAAGACGTCCTTCCACTCCTCTTTCGTGAGACGCTGGCCATACCACTCGACCTGCCGGGACACGTCCTGAAGCATTGGCCAGAGCTTTGAATTCTGGTCGTTGGTGCGCGTTGCCTCTTTCACAACGACGCAGAAGTCCTGCGGGGCGGCGTCTATGAGCCGCTTAGCAAAGGCGCGCTGACTGTCGCCCCGCAAGATGACCGTCTGGCCCTGCATCAGAACGGTATCCCGTCCGGGTCATCGCCAAGCGGGGCCTGCCAGTCCTGCTGTTGGCGCTGCTGGCCCGACTGCTGCCCGCCGCCCTGAAGCGTGACCTCCGAGACGCGCACGGTCAGGTAAGTCTTGCCCTCATGCTCGCGGGTGGACAGGTCGCCGCTGACAGCGACCTTGCTCCCCTTGGTGAGATATCCGGCCAGCTTCTCGGCGCGCTGCCCCCACAGGGAACAGTCGAACCAGATGGTCCGCTTGTTCTGACCGAAGCCGTCATCCACGGCGACGGGGAAGCCGGCGACCTTGTTCCCGTTGTGCTCGCGGAGCTGGGCGTCTTTGCCGATGTTCCCGGCGATGGTGATCTGTTTCATGACGCGTCCTCCTTCTTGAGTTCAGCGCCAACCTCCGAGAACGTGTCCCGCACGGACTTGTCGGCGCGCAGGGCCTCGGAAAGCCCGACCCACATGGCGGTCAGCTCTTCGACCGTCTTGCAGGTCCGGGCCTTGCTGCACGTTTCCACGGCGAGCTTTGCGGCGCGCTCCTCCGCCTCTCGCTTCTCAGACTGCTGGCTTTCGGCCTCGCGCCGGGCGTATTCCTCCCCGACCTGAGCGACATACTTGTTGTCGTCCCAGCGCCCGAGATAGATGTTCGCCGCGAAGCCGATCTGCGCCAGAGCCTTGGTGAAGGCGTCGGTCATCGACTTCTTCGGAGCGTCTTCATCAACGCGAGGATCGCCATTGCGAGTGACGTAGGCGGCCTTGGTTTGACCGTATGCCTCGAAACTGCCGATCTCGCCCGTCTCGGGGTGCCTCCACCAGAACCGGATGCGGCACCAGTGAAGGACCGTCTGGCCCAGATGCTCGAAGCCTTCGCCCACCGTCTCCCAGCCGAAGCCGTGACCGGCCGGGCCGAGATGTTCCGTCGCCAGCTTGACGAGGTAATGCGGGTTCGGGGACGTGCCCTTGTAATCCCGGCCGCTGATCGGCTTGGTAAACTTCGGGTTGATGTCCTCGACGGACTTCCATAGGTCTAGATGAGACATCAGATGTGCCTCCAGTTCTCGCGCAGGGCTTCGATCTTCATCACGCGGCCTCCCTGTTCTCGGTCATCAGCGAGATTTCCGTCTGCGCCTTCCACGCCATCAGGCGGTAGGTCAGCGCCATTTCGCGGGCGAAGGGGCCGATGCGATCGTGGTGCGCCCAAGCCTCGGCTTCGGCATCCAGACGGTCGGCCTTGGCGTTCCAGTCGTCCCGATAGCGGGTGAGGATTTCGAGCTGACGGGTCATCAGAACGCCTCCCGCTCAGTCCAAACGCGAACACCCTCGATGCTCGCCGTCTTGTGGTGACGCCGCACGTAGTCCTCGATGAAAGCGACCATCGCATCCCGGTCCTCGCGGACGATCCAGTGAAGCGCCGCCCGATGGTCCTCGATCTCGTATCGAGTGACAGTCCGCAGACCCTTCACTTGCTCCTTGCTGGCGGCGACGGCTTGGCGTTGCGCGTCCTCCGCCTCCTGCTGAGCTTGGGCGGCGGCGCGCTGCGCTTCGATGTCCGTCTCCTGAGCGGCGCGGGCCGCCTCCTCCGCGGCCCGGCGCTTGGCCTCGGCCTCCTCGCGGGCCTTTCGCTGCGCCTCAGCCTTCTCCTGCGCCAGCTTCCGCTTGAAGGCGTCCATGACGCCGGCAAGGCCCTTCTTGAGCCGGGCGAGATCGTCCAGCGTCGGCTTGTATCGGGCCTTCGCCGCCTTCCATGCGTCGTGCAGGGGCTTGGCTTCGGCTTCCTCAGCGGCCTTGGCGGCTTTCTCGGCCTCCTTGATGTCGCGCAGGAGGGCGTCAACCGCCTTCATCTGCTCCTCGGTCTGGACCGGCTCTCCGTCGAGCCAGTTGCCAGCCTCTTCGATGGCGTCGCCGTAGGGGGCGATAGCCTCGTCCAGCGGGTCCGGAGGATTGTTGTGGCCGATCTTCGCAACGTCGTTCATTTCGCGCCTTCCCGCGCCGGGTTGCCGGCGCTATGCTGCGCGGCGTAGGACTTGCTGCGCCGCTGGTTTCGACTGTCGGCAGAGGACGCGGGGTGCTGGTTAGGCGACCGGCCCCGCGTTCTCACTTTCTGGTCACATTTCATCGCTGGTCCCTTTCGGCATTCGATTCGGGGAAAACCCGAACTCCGAGAGGATGCTTTCCGCACGCTCCGGGCTGATCGGCTTGCGCTCGGGCTCGGGCTCCGGCGGGTGGCGGCGGCGAAGCTCATCCTCAAGCCTCCGAACCTCCGACCGCGCGGAGGCGCGGATGGCCCCAGAGCTCGGCTTCCTCCGCGGGTTCTCCCGCCGCCATTTCTTGAGAGCTTCCGCAATCGCCCACGTCGGGAACCCGTGCAGGTCCTCGATCCAGTCGTTGAGAAGCATCTCCTCCTCGTCCACGGCCATATCCGGCGTATAGCCATGAAACAGTGCCGCCCTGATCCGAACGATCAGTTCGTCCTCGGTCGGGCGCGGGGCCTGCATCCATGCCTGGATCTCCTGATCCGGCATCGGCTTGAGCAGACCGGGCGCGGCGGCGGGCTCTGAGTTCGGCGGAGCGCGCATCACCGCGCGTCTCGTATGGTCGTCTTCCATGACCCTCCTCCTTCTGTTGCTTGGGAACCTTGGCCATCCAGTTTTCCCAGACGCGCTGCCACTTCGTGCGTCGGGCCTTCTGGCCGCTTATTGAGGTCCAGTAGTTGTAGAACTTCCGGGCCTCGGCTCGGATGGTCTCCTCGGACCACCCTTCATTGAGCGCCCACATGCCCCATTCACGGGGAAGCGCCCAATCCTCGGGAAGGCGCGTCGCGCGCGCCCTCTCTCCGTCAGGAGAGAGCTTATTAACTTGTTCCTTATTACTTTTAAGCGTCCGATCCTGCGTCCGCTCTGCGTCCGCGGCTGCGTCCCGGCTGCGTCCAGCGTTGGTTTTTTCGAAATAGCCGCAAACGTTTATCTGCGTCCGATCCTGCGTCCGGTGTTGCGTCCGATCCTGCGTCCCGGCTGCGTCCGCTCCGAGGGTGATCCAGCCGGCCTTTTCCAGCTTCCGCAGGAAGGTCCGAACGCGCTTGTCCGAATTCCAGCGGAACTCTACCGCCAGCCGCCGCAGGGTGATGAGAAGGGAGCCGCGGGGGACATGCACGACGCGGCCGCGGACATTCTGCGTCGTGTCCTCATAGGCCGCCTGAGCGTTGAGCCATGCCCAAGCCTCGACCTCGGTCATCTCTCCGCGGGTCAGGACACTGCCGTCCCACACGCTGCGATTGACGGGGAACCATCCGCTCATCAGCCGCGCTCCCGCACATACTCGATACCGGCCTGAGCGCAGCGGTTGTGCACCGTCTTGACGGCGAGCCCGGTGACCTCTGCGATCTGCTTTGCCGTGCGGGTAGCGGCCAGCTCGCGCAGCGTCTCGATGCTCACAGGCTGGCGCTCAGGCTTGGCGCTGACCCCGGCCTCGCGCAGGATCTCAGAAACCGTGCGGCGGGTGACGCCTTCCTTCCGAGCCAGCTCCGCAATGGTCAGGCGGGGGGCGTCGGACAGGATGCGCTCGCGCCGCTCCTTGCCTTCTTCGGAGCGCCTGGAGTTGGCCCGGCTGCGGACGTGCTTCCACTGGTTGTTGATCTGGTCGCGGAGCGTCTGCGGGTTCGCCGCGTCGATGGCGAACGTCCGCGGCGGGCACTTCGTGACCTTCCCGCGGAAGTTGGTAATGGCCTTCTGCTCGGCCTCAGTGATGATGTCAGGCATTCTTGGTTCCCTGCACTTCCTGCACGATGGCCCACGCCACGGCCCGGCTGATCTCCCCGGAGGGCCAGCCGCGGGAACGCACAACGATGTCCTCCCAGCCCAGCCCCTCGCGGGCGAGCGTGTAGGCGGAGCGGATGCGCTCGATCCGCGGGGCCGTGGGATAGGGGAGGGGCCTAGACATCGGCCGTCTCCTTGAGCTGCGTCACGCTCACCACGACCCGCGGCTCTCCGGCGTCGTGCGCCTTGGTCACGGTGAGGATCGCCACCTGCGCGTCGTCGCCGTAGGCGATGCCGTTCAGGGCGTCGGTGACGAGCTTTCCGATGTTGTCGGCGTCGGGCTTGCGGGTGTCGTAGCCGAGCGCGATAGCGTCCTGTCGCTTCTTCTTGCTCCAGCTCTTCGGGATCGCGCTGACGGCCGTGATGTCCACGGCGAGCGGCCCGTCGAGAGGAGTGACCTTCGCCTCCAGCGCGCAATGCTTGACCCAGTTCTCAGCCGTCAGTGTTTCGTCTGGCGTGTAGCTGCGGCCGCTCCTGCGCGTGAAGCGCGGGCGCTGCTTCCCCATCGGCTTGCCGGGGACGGTGAAGGCGTGTCGGGTCATCAGCCTTCCCCCAGCATGTCGATCTGCTCGGGCTTGGGGGCGCGGTCTGCCTCAACCAGCATGTCGGGCTGGCGGTAGGCTTCCTCGATGCGCTTGCACGCAATGTCGAAGTAGCCGGGGTCTATCTCGATGCCGATGAAGGAGCGGCCCAGCTTGGCGTCCTCGACCAGAAGCGCCATCCTGTCGAGATCCATGGAGTTTTCGGAGCCGTCAGGGTTGAAGCGCTTTCCGCCCTGATACAGCCAGCGCCCGCCGGCGTTGGTCATGCGCGTGCAGACCGGGTGTCCGATGACCAGATCCCAGGGTTCGTGCAGGTAGGGTCGGACGTCGCCCTGAATGTGATGAGGTGAGCCGTCTTCGGCCGGAAGGAGGTCAACCGACCATGCGTCGAAGCCCTCGCGGCGCAGAGCCTTGCGGATGCGTCCGGACTTTTCGCAGCCGACGAGAGCGCGGAGCGGGCGGCGGGCCGCGTCCTGTGGGATGCGGGAGGTCACGATGCCATGTCCTCCCAAGACTCGACGCCGCTCCGGCGAGCGTTCTGGCGCATCTTCCGGTAGGCGCGCAGCTCGACCTGACGGGCTCTTTCGCGAGTTACGCCGCCGATTTCCTTGGCCGCGTCCTCGTATGTTCCGCCTTCGAGCCGGGTCAGAAGAACCGCCTTCTCACGCTCGTTCAGATCCCGAGACCACTTCTCGACGGCGTTCCGGTAGATCGCGCGCTTTTCGGGATCGTCCTGCGCGATGGCCTGGAACGTCTCGGCGTCCATCTCGATCTCGACGGAGGCTTTCTTCGCCTTGAGCCGGGCAATGTGCTGCGGCCAGAGATCGTCGGCGGGAATGCCGAGAGCGGAGACGATACCTTCGGCGGTCTTGGTCAGGCTTCCGTCCTGCTTGAACGGGCTTTCCCGCATGGTCATCAGCGCGGAGACCGTGTTGGGGCTTAGACCAGCAGCTCGGCACATTTCGGCCGGCGATCCGTATGCCTCGCGGACAGCGCGCAGCAGGCGAGCATTGCGAACCGTGACCTTGAGGTTGAAGTCCTCGGTCATGCCGCCCCCGCGCGCTTGAATGTGAAGCACTCCCGCGGTAGCGGGCGGCGCGCCAGATGCTCCAGCGTATCCAGCCATGCGGCGGGAAGCTGGTCGCCCCCCGCAGCCAGCCGGACGGTCTTTTCCGAGACGCCCAGAGCCCTTGCGGCTTCCGCTCGTCCGACGAATGCAATGATCTCGCGCGGCGTTTTCATAGCGCCACCCTAGCGCCGAAAAAAATAGCCCGCAACCCCGTTTTTTCTCTTGTGGCAGGCCGGGAAAACCGGCATGGTCTCCCTCAACGCACCCCGCCACGCGGGGCAGGAGAGGGAGAACACCATGACCCGCAAGCCTCCGATGACCGCGCAGGAAGCCCGGCAGATCGTTGACCGGCTCAATGCAGACAACCCTAGCCGCGCCGCTCGGGTGGCGATGTATCGCCTCGGCCTGAGCGCGGGGAATTTGTCCGACGCAGCGCGCGAGATTTACCGCAACGCTCTGGATGCGGAGTCCTGACCATGCCCATCACCACCAAATCCGACTTCCGCGAGGCGGTCTGGGTCGCTCTGGACGACGCCCACGACATGGACGTGTCGCTCGGTGACTACGCTGACTCTGTTGCGGATCGCGTCTGGCCGGATCTGGCGGACGCCGAGGAGCGGGCGGAGAAGGCGGAGGCGGTGCGGGACAGGCTAGGCCAGTGCTTCGCTTCGGAGCTGATGCAGCGTTGGGAAGAGGAGAAGCGCGCCGAAGCCGCCGAGGCCGAGAACGCCAAGCTGAAAGCGGACGCCGAGGCGCTGGCGGAGGCGTTGTCGGGCGCACGCGATGAGCTTGAGAGGATGTTGGGGGACCTAGGCTGCTGCGACCATGCAGTCGGGATCTGTCATTGCGACGTGCGTGACCTCTTGAATGCGGCCGAACGCGCCCTCCACGCCTACCGCACCGGCTCCGCGAGGGCCGGCGGCACGAAGGGGAAGGGCGGCTGGCGCTGCCGCGTCTGCTCCATGCACGTCCCGGCCGGGTGGCGTCACGACTGCGGCGGCAAGCTGAAGCGCTCCCGCAATGTCGAGATGCCGGGTGACCCCAACCTTCCCGAGCCCGACGCTGACGGCTGGATCAAGCATGACGGCGGACCGTGTCCGGTGGATTGGGACACAATGGTTCGCGTCCGTTTCAGAGATGGTTTGGAGGCGGACCCCAAGCCGGCGGGGCTTTGGTCTGAGAACTCGCCTGACTGTCTATGGCGTCATCGCGCCGGTGACTCTGACAACGACATCATCGCCTACCGCATCGTCGGGGAGCGGACCAATGACTGACCGCCGCATCCCCCTCCAGATGCGCCACGACCTGCTCCGCTGCCCGGAGTGCGGCCACGAGTGGACCGAAGGCCCCCACCGCTGCCCCGAGTGCGATCCCATCGGCCAGCGGCTTGAGCGGATGCGGACCGGCAACGAGACGCTGGGTGAGCGCATCATCGGTTTCGGCCTGAGCGCCGCCGTCATCGCCGCGACCGTCGCCATTGCCGGGGCCGCGGGGGGGGTTGGCGTCTCTGTCTGGGGGAGCCTGTGATGACCTACCAGCGCCCCCAGATCGAACGGCACAACGCCTTCATGGCCTCTCTACGGCAGGCCGAGGCGGACGCCCGAATGGCCGGCTACGAGGACGTGACCAAGCTCCTCAAGAGCCTGCGCTTCGCCCTGCCGCTTCTGCGCGGCTGGCGTGTCGATGATCCCGAACTCGCGGACTTGGCCGAGTGCCTGGAGAACGAGGCCGCGGAGATCGCCAAGGAAGTCAGAGAACAGCAGACGGGAGAACTGGCATGAGCATCACGAAGCAGACAGCGATGGATATTGCCTTCGCCTACCGGGAGATCGAGGCGGCGGAAGAGCTTCTGTCGAAGATCGAGGAAACCTTGGACCGGCGCGAGGAGCCGGACGTGCGCGACGCCTTCGGACGTCGGCAGGGCGGCCTTCAGCTTGGTGTCCCGTCAGGGAGCAGCGGCCACCGACTGTTCGATGTTCCGTGGAATTTGGCCCGGCCGATCATTGAGGCGCACATCTCTAGGCAGCGTTCGCTCATCGCCATGCTGACCGAGAAGGCGCGTGTCGAGATGGACGGGGAGGACTGACCAATGGCCCGAGACATCATCCACGGAGAAATACTCCCCCCCGTCTCCATGCACCCGGCCGCCGAGATCGGCCGCCGGATCGGACGAGAGCCCGACACCATCGCCGCCTATCTGCGGGACTTCGAGCGCCACGCGGAAGCGATGGGCGGGACCTTCTACGCCGTCGGGGCGATGCCCCTGATCGCCGCGCTGGCCGCGGAGTTCGAGGCCGCGGACGCCGAGGCGCTCCAGATCGACATGCGGGAGGCGGGGTGATGGCTGATTTCCGAATGATATTCCGGGACCTTCCCGGCCCCGCTGATGAGTGCGTCTTCGTGGAGCTGGAAGACGCCGAAGGCAGGAGCGTTGACGGAGTGGGTGAGTGGTCTCGCCGCCCAGATGGATACGCAGAGTTCCGCCTCTACTTGATATCGGAGCTTTGCGAAGCCGTCGAGGCCGCCTTGAGTTCTTGCCTTCTTCGAGCAATGTCGGAACGCGAGCCCGTCTATCCCGACTACTACGAAGGTGAGTCCTGCGAGGAGCTTGAGCGGAGGGCTAAAGCCGCCCTCGCCAAAGCCCGCGGGGAGCCCTCCTGATGCGCCTCGTGATCCCCATAGCCGTAGTCCTGCTGGCCGGGACATGGGCCAGCGCCGGGGCGTGGCTGCCCGTCACCCAGTGCATGATCGAGACCGGGAGGATGGAGTGACCGACAAGCCGATCATATTCAGCGGGCCGATGGTCCGGGCGCTCCTTGAGGGGCGCAAATCTATGACGCGGCGGGTGCTCAAGCCGCAGCCTGTCGCCCGAGATGTCCGATTTCTGGGCTACCTGCCGCGTCGGCGCATCGGCTTCGCCCTATGCCATGATGGCGGGGCAAACGAAACGCTGTATGCAAGATTGCCATGCGCAGAAGGAGATTGCCTGTGGGTGCGCGAGGCGCACGCCTTCGGATGGCCTGTCGTGCCGGGCGAAACCACGCCGCACGCAGAGGGTCCGGACCACGTTGTCACCTATCGCGCGGACGGTCACACGCCATTCGGCGGGGGCCACTGGCGCTCCCCCATCCACATGCCCCGCTGGGCCTCCCGCCTGACGCTGACCGTCACGGATGTGCGCGTGCAGCGGGTGCAGTGGATTAGCGCGGAGGATACGGCCGCTGAGGGGGCGTCGGCGTCCGACG
>JBNJGE010000044.1:12827-18769 GCA_051747505.1 Pseudomonadota bacterium
ATCCACCATCCGCGACGGCTACATGGTCGCGCAGCGCAAAGCCTTCCGTGCCCTCTGGAACAGCCTCCACGGCGAGGGCGCATGGGACGCGAACCCTTGGGTCAGCGCCCTGACCTTTACCGTCCACCAGCAGAACATCGACGCGATGGGGGAGGCGACATGACCCGCCTTCTCCAGCTCTACGCCTACGCCCGCCGCCACAGGGACTGGGCCGGGGCGTGGCTGCCCGTAACCCAGTGCATGATCGAAAGGATGCCGTGATGTTTGAAGCCGGGAAGGAATACCGCACGCGAGACGGCCGCAGGGCGCGGGTTTATGCGACGGATGGGGGCGGCCCCTGCCCAATACACGGTGCCATCAACAAGAATGACAGGTGGTTCGCGTATTGCTGGAGGAAAGACGGAACTGATGCGGAACAGCAGAGCCTGCCCGCCATAGTCACTCCGAACGACGACCTCATGCCCCCGAAGCGCGAGGCGTGGGTCCGCTGGGAAAACGGCATAATCACGGGGTTCACCGAAAGCGCAGAGGATATCGGCCCCAATGCCCGAGGCCCTTGGCTCCGCATGATCGAGGCGGACGACCAATGACCCGCCTTCTCCTTTCCCACACCGCAGCGGCCTTCGGCGGGGCCGGCATGATGATCTGCCTTGTCGCCTTTGCTCTTGGCAAGGGCTGGATCGCCGCCGGGGCCTTCATGGCCGCCTCCATCCTGTGGGGGCTGGCCCTTAGCTGGGCGACGGAGGACTGATCCATGCCTTGGAACACCGACACCGCCGACTTTGCCGCCGCCGTGGCCGAGTTCGAGCGCCGCCTTCCAGGCTTCTGGTGGAGCGTCGGGCAATGCAGCGTCGGGGCTCATGCGTCCTGCGCCGTGGATTGGGCCGGGGATCAGGGGGGGCTGCTGGAGGGGATCGAGCACGGCCACCCGTTCGACACCGGGTTTCATTGCGACACCCGCGGCGGGTCTCCGGCTGAGGCGCTGCGCGACGTGATGCGGCAGGCGCTTGAGTTCATGGGGGGAGGACTGACCCATGCCCTTTGACCCTGAAACCTGCGCCCGTCGCGACTCCGAGGACTACGAGCGCCACTGGCACGACGACAGCCGCATGATCCCCGGCTGGTGGATCGCCCCCGCTGCGGCGTTCGGGCTGGCGGTGATCGCGGCCTGTGTCTGGGCGATTTTCTGAGGAGATGACGATGGACCTGAGAGAGAAGATCGCGCGGGCGATTTACGACAAGCCGACCCGCTTTGATGGGGACCCCATCGGGACGCACCTTCACCACTCTATGATGATTGAGTGGAGCACGGAAGGGGTCGAAGACGAACGTCGCGTAGTCATGCAGGTTTGCGAGGATGCTGCCGACGCCGCCCTCTCCGCGCTGGACGGAGGGGAGGTGGAGGGGTTGTGCGAGCGGTTGGACCTCTGGAATTCAGAGATCATGGCAAGCGTCGCATTGGTGCGCTGGGACGGGACTTCCCGTGATTGGGGCGAGCTGCCTCTAAATCTCGACGCACCCGGAGACGCCGCCACCACCCTCCGCGCCCTCACCGCCGAGCGCGACGAGCTGCGGGAGCGGGCTGAGAAGGCGGAGGCGGCAACGGTAGAGACTTTTACACCTATCGCTACCGACGCGTGGATGCGGCTCAACAAGCGCGCCGAAGCCGCCGAGGCCCGAGAGGCCAAGCTGCGGGAGGCCGGCGGCAAATTGAGGATTGCCGTGGCGGGGTTCATCAGCCCAGAGCACGCCGCACGAGAATGGGACAGCGCTATCCCAGCACTCGACCAGGGGGAGGCGGGCCATGAGTGAGATGGAGAGGCTGGCGGAGAGATTGCGAGAATATGCAAACCTCCTCAATGACGAAGCCGGAGACATGGCCCCGCGCAACCCGCTCAAGAGCAAGCTGCGCGCGGAAGAACGCGACCTGCGAGATGCCGCCACCACCCTCCGCGCCCTCACCGCCGAGCGCGACGAGCTGCGGGAGAGGGCGGAGAGGGCGGAGGGATTGGCGTCTAGGCGAGCTGGAAATTACGAGATTTTGCAGCGCAAATTCGCCAAAGCCGAGGCCCGAGAGGCCAAGCTGCGGGAGGAGCGGGATAAAGCCATCAACGCGCTGCGCCCCTTCGCGCTCTGCGTCTTCTACGACAACGGCGATGTGACCGTCAGCGACATGATGGCCCCGTTCCAAGCGTTCTCGGACGCCTTCTTTATCGTCCGGCGGGCTGACCGCGCCGCACTCGACCAGGGGGAGGCGGACAATGGCTGATCGCCTGTTGGATCAACTCGCCGAAGCTGAAGCCGAGGCCGAACGCCTGCGCCGCGAAATCGCCGCCGGCCCCTGCCGAAAATACGGCCATGACTGGCAATCTTACGGAGGCAAGAACGCCGCTTGCGATCACGAATGCACCTGCTCGGTGCCTGTCAAGTTCTGCGTGAAGTGCGGCGATTGCGATTACGGCGACAACCCGGAAGCAGACCAGACGCGCGAGGACTGCGCCGAGCGGAAGGGGGAGGCGGGCCATGAGTGAGATGGAGAGGCTGGCGGAGAGATTGCGAGAATATGCAAACCTCCTCAATGACAAAGACGGAGACATGGCCCCGCGCAACCCGCTCAAGAGCAAGCTGCGCGCGGAAGAACGCGACCTACGAGACGCCGCCACCACCCTCCGCGCCCTGCGGGAGCGGGTGGAGAAGGCGGAGGCGGATGCTGAGCGAAACGCGGCCATTGCGACAGCTGCGATATCCAAGGCTCGAAATTTACGGGCTTGGCTGGAGAATGCCGAAGAGGAGCTGCGCGCCCGCGGGGCTATCGGCGCGGCCGACATGATCCGAAGCGCCGCCCTCGGCCCGGGGGCTGCGGGCAATGGCTGAGCATGAGGAGCTTCTGAAATTGGCCGAAGACTTGGACACTACATCTCGCGAGACGATGGAGATGGTCAAGTCCCTCCGGGATAAACGCCAGCGGGCCGAATATGCTGGACTGCTGGCGCAGTTTGCTATGACGCACCGCGGCCTCGCCGCCATCCTCCGCGCCGCCGCGGCTGAAAGGAGGGAGTGATGCCTGAACCCCGCCTTCTCCCAATTGCCAGAGCGCGCGACGCGTCCAAGCGCCTCGGGCTCAAGTCGATGATCGTCCTTCAGGAGCTTCCCGACGGGCGATGGGGCTACACATCATACGGCCGGACGCGCGCCGAGTGCGACCGGGCGCGGAAGGTCGCGGACAACATACTGGCGAGGCTCGAATGCGCGGAGCTTGGGATTGATGGCTGAGCACGGCGGACTGCCTGAGGGAACCGCCGTCATTGAGATCGACGGCCTCGGAGACGGCAGCACGATCCGCGTTTCGCACGACGGCGACTTTCTCTTTGCCCGCCAGACGTTCAACCACGGAGACGGGCAAGGCGACCTGCCCACGGATGAGCTTTGGCTGAGCCGCGCGGAGGCGCGCTCCCTCGCGGCCGTCCTGATCCAGATGGCCGACATGCTGGACCGGAGGGACTGACCATGCCCGCGCGCCCTAGCCCCGCAGTTCCGACGCCCAAGGCCATCCGCGACGCCTTCAAGGCGGTGCGCGAGCTGTGCCCCGGCGCGCGGATCGCAAGGGTGGGGCCGCAGGGCGTCGAGTTCGTCTATCCTGACGCCGATTCACCGGCGCAGGAGACGGACCCATGGCAGGGCGAAAAGTTCGGATGAAGGGCCTGCACTCCTTCAAGCGCAACGGCCGCTGGTATCACTACCTGCGGAGCAGGGGAAAGCGCATCCCGCTCGTCCACGGCGTCGAGCCCGACGACCCGAGACTGATGCAGGCATGGTCCGCGAAGGCTGTGGGAAAGCGCCCTCCGCGGGCCGGGACGGTCGCTCAGGGCTTCCAAGCCTACATGGAAAGCCGCGCCTTTGCCGACCTCGCCGCCGCCACCCGGAGCAACAGGGGCTCCATCCTGCGCCGGCTCATCAAGGAGCAGGGCGACCGGAAGCTGAGCAGTATCGAGCCGCGCCACATCACGGCCGCGCTCTCCCGCCTCGCCCCGTCCAGCGCCCGGACGAACAGGGCGCACCTGAGCGCAGCCTTCCGGTATCTGGTCACGCTGGGAATGATGGAGGCGGACCCCGCGGCGGCGGCGGAAGTCGCGAAGGCCCGCCCGAGCCCCGGACACCCGGCATGGACGGCCAAGGATATCGAGCGATTCCAGGGCCGCTGGCCGCGCGGCACGACGCAGCGGCTTGCCTTCGACCTCGCGCTCTTGACCGGGCAGAGGCGCGGGGACTTGTGCCGCATGGGGCGGCAGATGGTCCGGGGCGGGGTCCTGTCTCTCGTCCAAGAGAAGACTGGGGCCGAGGCGCACGTTCCCGTGGGGCACGAGTTGCGCGCCGCCGTTGAGCCGTTCCGCGACCGCATGGTGTGGGTTCTAAACAGATACGGTGAACCCTTCGACGCGCCGGGGCTGGGGCGCTGGTTCCGCAAACAGGCGGACGCCGCCGGGGTGGGAAAGAGCATCCACGGTCTGCGCAAGACCTTCTGCGCGCTCAAGGCGGAGGAGGGCTATTCCACGCTCGAAATTCAGGCGATGAGCGGTCACCGGACCCTGAAGGAGATCGCCCACTACACCGAGGGCGCGGATCGTCGGCGCATGGTCGAGGCGATGGCCGAGAGTGAGAAAGTGGCAAACGCCGACTGCGACTTGGCAACCCGAGGTGGCAAGTAGTTGACCTTGCGCGATAAAATGAAACGTGTGCTACTTCGGGTAGGAACAGGGAACATCGTTGAAAACAAACGGAAATCGGGAAGAAGTAGGCTAACGGAAACTGGTTTCCGCCCCGATGCGGGGCAATGAGTTAGCGGAGACGTGGCAACCATGAAGGAGAAGATGATGAGCAACGTGAAGAACTTTCCGAGCCGTCCGCCAAAAGCTCTCGGGGGGATGAGCGACCTTGCAATGGATAAGCTGGAAGAGGACAGCGAAGATCTGGAAGGCGTGCAGGCGGATTGCGACCGGCTCGCCACCTTTCTGAGCAATGCTCGCCAGCCGGAGTTCGTAGCCAAGTTTCGCTTGGAGATGGAAGAGGCCGAGAAGCGTAGGATTGACCTAGATAGAGACGTCAACGGTGACCCATTGGAGCCTTGACGCCCCACCTGACCACCCCGCCGATGCGGCGGATGAAAGGAGAATGTGATGGGAATGGAATGCGGAGAATGCGAGCGCGATCTGCGTGCGGGCCACGATCCATCGTGCAGCCGCTATACGCCGCCTCCAGAGTGCCCTGTCTGCGCCCGGCGGCTACAGGAAGGCGACGGCTACCTGTTCTGCGAGACGCATGGGGAAGTCGAGCCCGCCACCTGACCCCGCACGCAGCCCGGAGAGGAGAGGAAGATGAGCAAAGCCCCGAAGTTTGAAGTCAGCGAAGCGGCGAGGGCAAAATGGCCCACGCTCAAGAATTCGATTGAGGAAGCCGCCTTTGATACGACAGACGACCTGATTGAAGCGGACCTCTCCCCGTCTCAGGCGGGGTCTGTCGTGGCCCACGCGCTCATCCGGGCTGCGTGGAAGGTGGCAGCGTGCGGACGGCTGGCCGATGGGCACGAACCCAACCCGGACCACTTTCGGGAGGCGGTTGAGACTGCCCTGAGCAGCATCACGTTCATGCCGAACGAGCCCGCCACCCGCCCCGCCGCGGACCAGGAGGAGCGGGGAGATGGCTGATCGCACGGAAGATGTGATTTACTTGGGGGAGGGCATTTGGTGGCAGGTGTCTGATCGCACCAGAAAGTCACTATGGTGGAAAAATTTCCGCGCCATGCTCGCCGCCGCGCCCAAGCAGGAGGAAGACGATGGCTGACATATGTCTGACGTGCGCCGGCGGGGGGAAGGTTGTGTCGTCGGATGACAGGTCGAAATCGGTTATCCCATGCCCGGTCTGTGGCGGAACGGGCATCAAAGAGC
>JBNJGE010000045.1:0-18329 GCA_051747505.1 Pseudomonadota bacterium
GCCCGGGCCCCCGCCCGGGACCACCCAAACCGGGCGGGCGCGAGGCCGGCGGCTCGAACGCTTCATTCTCGAAAGAAAGACATCCTGCTGGACGCGCTTCGGCGCGCCGCCGATCCTTGAGAGGCTTCGCGCATCAGGCGGGCATCGAGCTCCTGCAGCTGACGCAAGGCCGCGTGCCGACGCTCACGGGATGCGGAAAACTCGTATTCGACGGCCGTGCGCGTCGAACGCTGCCCGCAGAGCACCATGGCGACCTCCCGGCCCACGCCGCCCCGCGCGGCCCGGTCATGCATGAGCGTCCGCACGATATGCGGCGAATGGCCGGTCGCCTGCACGAAAGCGTCCCTGAGCCACGTCTTCGAATACGCGGCTCCGTCGATCCGGGCGAACAGCGGCCCTCCCTCCCGCGCCGCGTATAGGCGCCACAGGGCGCCAGGCTCGGCGCCCAGCAGCACTGCGGCATCGAGATAGGGCGTGAGCGCCGGATCGAGACGGGCGGCAAGCCGCTCCCGCGTCTTCGACGTGGTCAGCTGCAGACTCCAGCCTTCTGCGTCGCGCGATATCTCACGTCCCAGCACCATTCCGAGGAGGTCCTTTATGCGCAGCGGCGTCATCGACAGGAACGCGAGGGCGGCGGACTTCAGAAACGCCGACCGCCGGTCCGAGGAGCGGTCATGGAATGGCGCCTCCTCCAGAATGTCGCGCGCCGCGCATGCCACTTCAGCCAACTCCAGAGGTCGGGCGGCAAGCTTGCGATGCTTCTCCTTCACCTCCTCGTTGGCCCGGAGCTTGAAGAAGGAGGCGGTCTGCAAGAGCTTGCGCGTTATCTCCGGATCGCACTCCGCACGACGCGCGAACATCCATAGATTCATGAAGCGTCCCGCCCGCGAGATCTGCTTCATGTGCGACGTGTTCACGTGCAGTGCGTAGGCTGCGAGCGTTGCGTCGGACAGAGCCGGAGCGTGGTCGTTGGCCAGTGCGAACCCGGCGAACTGGCGGACGCCGGCCCGCATGTTCACCAGAGATGCTTCCGACAGCCCCCCGGCGCGATTTCGCTCGGCGGCCTCGACCCGCGCCAGCTCGCTCTTGAGAGGCTCCGGGAGATCCGAAGGCTTCGAAGCTCGCCGCGACGTCATTCTTCGTTTCCCGGACCGAAGCCGGCTCCGCAGCCGCGCGCGCGCGGCGTCGATCGCGAGCAGGTCCGGCGATGCGGGGTCGAGCAGGGCGAGGGTCGTCGAAAGCCGTTGCGCGGCGACGCCGCTCCGGTCCGAGAACGCCTCGACATCCGCCTCGGTCGCCGGACGTCCCAGCCCGTCACGAAAGCGCAGCCAGCGATCGACGATTTTGAGGTCCCGCGAGGTATGACCGACCTCCAGCAACTTTTGCGCGATAGGACGGAGCCGGTTCCACCGCCAATCCGCCAGCACCGTTTCGATGTCACGATTGTCCTTGCTCAGCGTCTCCTCGGCCCACGCCCCATCGAGACCGGCGAAGCGGGCAAAGCGACGGAGCTGAGACTTCGCCGTGACGATCGCACCTTCGTCGATCCCCTCCGCCCGGCGTGAGGTTTCGTAGGCAGCCAGGCTCTCGGCGGAAAGCGTTTCGGGCAAGCCCGCCGCGCGAGCCGCGGCGATCAGACGACGAAGCGTCGATTCGATCGAGTATCTGAGACGCCGCAACGCCAGGCCCTCGGGGGTGTCCTCGCGCTCGATGCGCGTCAGGCCCGCGCGCATGGGCTCGGGCAGGTCCTCGCGGCGCAGTCCGCAGCGGCGCTGTCCGGTCGAATGCGCCCAATCCAGCCCCTCGCCGGTATAGCGAGCATACTGTCGAAGGGATCCCATACGCCTGGCCACCACGCGCTCATCGGCGCCGGCTCGACGCAGCACCCCGGTGTAGGCCGCGGCCGTTTCGGCGCAGAGAACCGGCTCGAGCCCGGCATCGGCGGCGGCGGCGAGCAGGCCGCCGAGGTTCGGCCGGGCGTTCTTGGCGCTCCGCGCCGCCGGGGCTGGCGTCAGCCGCGGACGACCGGACAGCCAGTCTTCGAGCGCCTCTTCCATGCGCGGAGGAAGATTGCGGGTGTGCCTGGTCATGTCGTGATCCTCCTGGCCCCGGAGAGCGCACGGCTCACATCCCGAAGCTTGCGCTGCCCACGCTCGACCGCCTGGGCCTTGTCGAAGAACGCGTAGTTCCGACGTGTCGTCTCTTCGGTGTTGCCAAGCAGCGCGGCGACCAAGTCGAAGTCCGGGTCCTCCTCGTTGCACAGCAGCGAGGCGATGCCATGCCGGACAAGATGCGGAGTCATGTAGAAGCCGCCCTCTGCCGTGGCATATGTCCACGCCAGGTGCAGGTAGTGGTATTCCGCGCCGCCAAAGAGCAGCCTGCTATCCGGTCGCTTGATCCGACGCATCAGCAGGTCGCGGGGACCCTGATGTATGAACCACTGCAGGGTCGCGCGGGGGTTCATCCGTCCTCGGCGCTGGAGCGTGACGTTGAGAGGCGTGTTGTTCTTCACCACGCTGCCCGGGATTGCCAGCGAAACACCGCGAGAATTCCGTGGGAACGCGACCATCGCGTCCTCGCCTTCGAGCGTGAGGCTCAGAAGCGTCCCGGCGCGCAGCGGGAGGCTGGTCAGAATGGCCGCCGCCGCGGCGCCGAAGGCGAGCTTTACGGCGGCTGCGCGGGCGCCTTCGTCGAGAGCCTTGTAGTCGGCGATCAATGGCGCCGACCTGGCGTGCAGAGTGGGGGCGAGGTCGAGGAATGCGCGCGTCCGCTCCGACGAATTGACGAGCGCGCGGCACCACGCTTCATGCTCCGGCGTCATCTGGCCAGCGCCGGAAAGATAGGCGTGACGGAAGAGGGTGGCGCGCCGACCGAGAATGTCAGGGTCGTAGCGGCTGAGGAAAAGTAACGCTGCTTCGAGGTGACCCTTCACGCTGCTCGGGCGCAGCCTCTGCCACGGGTGCAGCCCATTGCTCTCGGCTTCGAGGATCCGCAAGAGCATCTTCGGGTCCGTGAAGGCGCGCGGATGGGGGTCGCGCTCGGGGTCGAGCAGTCCTTCTTCGACAAGGCACGCGTAGAGCCACGCGATTCCGTCCCTGCGGCGCCGGATTGTCTTCGGCGAAAGCGGCTGGCCACGGATGCTCAGGTAGCCATCGGAGACAGGACCGAGGCGCGCGTCCTCCAGCCAGGCGTCGAGCTCCGCCGCGAATGTCGACGCCATTTCTTGTGAGCGTCGGCGCGAACTGGTCGCCGGGATCTTGCCGATGACGGCCGGCAGCAGGCCGCTGTCGGAAACCTCCGGAATCTCGTGAAGATCGTCGAGCAGCGCCGCCGCGCGCCGCAGCGGCGTCTTCCGAGGCGGCGTGGCGGCGGAGATCAGATCATGCAGCGCAGCGGCATCGAGGTCTCGCGGCTGCAGTCCAGCTTCTCGCGAGGCGTCGCGCAGCACACGAAACGGGATCAGCCGCTGCTCGGGCGCAACGCGCGACGCCGCCTGCTCCTCGAGGGCCTTCCAATCGTCCTCGGCAAGCCGCAGCGCCGCCTTCTCCGTCGCCTTGCCGGAGGCATGCTCGAGCAGGCTCTTCACGTTCGAGAACCAGGTCTTGAAGGCCGAGAAGCTCGGGAAGCCTTCCGGGGTCTCCCGCCGCTTCTTGAACGGCCCCCAGCTCGCTTCGAAGGTCACCGGGTCCGCAGGGATCCGTTCGGCCGGAGCGTTGTAGCGCGGCAGCTTCGGGCACTTGCGCGCAGAGCCCAGGACCTTCTTCAGGTTGGCGGGCGAGTAGGGCAGCATCTGGGCTTCGGCGAGGCGGATGGCGTGGGCAAGAGACCGGACGTCGGAGGGAATGGTTGTGTCCATGGGGCACTCTCTTTCTTTCTGCTGGCTTGGGATCGTCGGTCCGCCGGAACAGGGCCGCTCTCGAGCAGGGGAGCGGCCCTGTTCCGGCGGGACGCGGACGAGGCGATCAGGATCTCGGAAGGCTGAGCGAGGTGAGGCGTTTTGCGCGCCGTTCGGCGCTTTCAGCGCGGAATGAGGCGGATGCTATGTGAGCTTTGCCAGGGGAAGTAGAACGGGCGCCCGCCTCACCTGCGCACCCTTCGGCGGAGTGCGCATCCGTCGGCATCCCCCACCTCACGGCGCCGCGTCATCGATGGCCCGGATGGCCGCCTCGAGCTCGTGGGCGCGCCACCGCAGCTGCCCCCGCAGACGGATCGCCGGCAGCAGCGCGGACCCACACGCACGACCGCCCGCGTAGCGCCGGACGGTCGAGGCGCTCATCCCGAACTTTTCGGCCACCTCGTCGGCGACGAGGAGCGGCGCCTTCAGCGGCCCGTGCAAATCCGGGGCGAGAAGTTCGGGCGTGCGCTCGCCCTCCATCCGCCAGATGTCGAACCAGCCGTAGCGGGGCCGCTTCCACGGGCCCGGCGCCGGCCGGACGCCATTGTCCCTGAGAATGCGGCGGGCGGTGTCGCGATCGACCCGCCAATGATCCGCCAGCTCGCTCACCCCGATGGCGCCGGGGTCGACGAGCTGCCGTGCCCAGCGGCGGATATCCGAGTGTTTCACCACGTGCTCCTTCTGCTCGAAACGGTTTCGAGCAGAAGGTGGGTTCGGGTCCGCTATCTCGGTTGCCGCCCAGCGGATAGATATGGAACAAGGGTTCTGTCGCCTTCTCGATGCAGGCGACTACGGCGTCCGCCTGAGCCGAGCACGGAGCGGATCGATGTTGGCACGCACACCCAGCGGGCGCTTTACAGTCCTCGACCGCGATATCCGGCCTTCGGTCTATCCCCGCGGGTGCGGGGGAGCCGCCCCGCTGTAGGTGTAGCTCGCCGCCGTGTAGGGTCTATCCCCGCGGGTGCGGGGGAGCCCATGCGCCTTTACTCCGGAAAAAACACCTTTCGGGTCTATCCCCGCGGGTGCGGGGGAGCCAGCAGCTCCTTGAGCACGAACAGGTCCATGCCGGGTCTATCCCCGCGGGTGCGGGGGAGCCGCAGGGCGAGTCCCGAAATAGTCCCGAAGAGAGGGTCTATCCCCGCGGGTGCGGGGGAGCCGCGGCGTCGGACACGAAGTCCCACCAGCCCCCGGGTCTATCCCCGCGGGTGCGGGGGAGCCTCTCAGACAACTCCTCCCGCAGCCGCGTCGCCGGGTCTATCCCCGCGGGTGCGGGGGAGCCAAATTTACGGGGGCTGGCAGAGCCCCGTTGCCGGGTCTATCCCCGCGGGTGCGGGGGAGCCAGTCTCCAGCAGGGCCGCATAGGCCACGCTCAGGGTCTATCCCCGCGGGTGCGGGGGAGCCTTCTCGCGCCGAACTGCCCACTCGTGTAACTGGGGTCTATCCCCGCGGGTGCGGGGGAGCCTCACGGATGCGGGCCAGCATGCGGCTCCGCCTGGGTCTATCCCCGCGGGTGCGGGGGAGCCCGCAGCAGGCCGAGGCTGAGATGCGCGACCAGGGGTCTATCCCCGCGGGTGCGGGGGAGCCCTGCCCAGCGGCCCGGGGGATGAGCGGGCCGCGGGTCTATCCCCGCGGGTGCGGGGGAGCCAAGAAGGAGCGCATGGGTTTTCACCGCGCGCGGGGTCTATCCCCGCGGGTGCGGGGGAGCCGGTTCGCGACGTGGCGGAACTGGATGCGGAACGGGTCTATCCCCGCGGGTGCGGGGGAGCCCCGGAGACGCAGGAACCCCCGCCCACAGACCTGGGTCTATCCCCGCGGGTGCGGGGGAGCCGAGGCGACGACGACCACATGGCTGGCCAACGGGGGTCTATCCCCGCGGGTGCGGGGGAGCCGGAGACCCGGACGCCGAGGCGCTGGCGGAGGCGGGTCTATCCCCGCGGGTGCGGGGGAGCCCCTTGCCCTTATGCTAATTCTCGGCTTTTGGGGGGTCTATCCCCGCGGGTGCGGGGGAGCCCGAAATCCCGGCGCAGGGAAGCGTTGAGCTCAAGGTCTATCCCCGCGGGTGCGGGGGAGCCGCCGGGCGCATCCCCGGCAGACGACGCGCTCTGGGTCTATCCCCGCGGGTGCGGGGGAGCCGGAGAGCGGAGCTTCGTGCGCAAGGGGCTGTCGGGTCTATCCCCGCGGGTGCGGGGGAGCCCTGACCAAGGCGCAGATGGCGGACCTGATCACGGGTCTATCCCCGCGGGTGCGGGGGAGCCGCGGCGTCCCTGTGCGTCATCACCGTGGTTCTGGGTCTATCCCCGCGGGTGCGGGGGAGCCCCTCCTTCTGGACGGCTCCGCCACGACGACAGGGGTCTATCCCCGCGGGTGCGGGGGAGCCCAGCCCGAGCCGGGGTCGTCCGTCTCGTGCCAGGGTCTATCCCCGCGGGTGCGGGGGAGCCACGAACAGCTTCCCGCCGGTGATCAGCCCGTCGGGTCTATCCCCGCGGGTGCGGGGGAGCCGTGTCGCGCCCGTCCGGGCGGAAGAAGCGCCGGGGTCTATCCCCGCGGGTGCGGGGGAGCCTGGTGGAGGTCGAAAGCGCCGGTCGCCCGTTCGGGTCTATCCCCGCGGGTGCGGGGGAGCCGATGCGCTCCCCGCGGGGCTCGACTACGCCGTGGGTCTATCCCCGCGGGTGCGGGGGAGCCTGGTCGACAAGCGCGGGCGGAACCGGGTCGGCGGGTCTATCCCCGCGGGTGCGGGGGAGCCGACAGGATGCTCAGCGCCAGATCGGCCCTTTCGGGTCTATCCCCGCGGGTGCGGGGGAGCCTTCGACGCGGACGGCTACGTGGACGGCATGAAGGGTCTATCCCCGCGGGTGCGGGGGAGCCGGGCTCGCCGTCCAGGCGTGGCGCGGGCTCTGGGGTCTATCCCCGCGGGTGCGGGGGAGCCGCCATCGGCTCGGCCTCGTCCGTCACGGTGCAGGGTCTATCCCCGCGGGTGCGGGGGAGCCAATCCTACCAGTTTGTGCTTGATCACAGCACGGGGTCTATCCCCGCGGGTGCGGGGGAGCCGCCACGCTCGCAGCGACGCGCTCCGCTGCCGCGGGTCTATCCCCGCGGGTGCGGGGGAGCCGGCGTGTCGGTCATCTCGATCTTGAAGGCATAGGGTCTATCCCCGCGGGTGCGGGGGAGCCAGCGCGGGACGATCTGCGTCAACGGCCGCCCGGGGTCTATCCCCGCGGGTGCGGGGGAGCCGTGGCGCAGCAGGGCGATGACTTCGGGCCGCTGGGTCTATCCCCGCGGGTGCGGGGGAGCCCCTGCGAGCCAAATACCTGATATTTCCCGATTGTCAAAGAGCTGAAAGGCGAGCGAAGTCTCGCTTATTCCCGCTTTACGAGAAGAACCCCATCGGCGTCCACGATATCCTTCGGCGGCTCGCCACGGGTTTCCATCCTGAGGTTGCCGACCGCCTCCGTGTCGCGCCAGACCATGACCAGCGCGCCGTTGCCGAGCCCCTCCCACCAGCCCGTGAGAACGGTCCAGACCCGGCGTCTCACGCCTGCCGACATGTCGGGCGCGACATAGACTCCCGGCGCGATCTCCAGCATGATTGAGGTTAGGAAGCCGCGGTAACGGGCCTCGACATCGCGGGTGACAACGATCGTCAGCGGCATCAGTCGCGGCCCTCGATGAGCGCCCTGATGCGCTCGATCATCGACGGGATGACCTTCTCGCGCGACAGCGCCTCGCCCGTGAGACGCCGGGCGGTGCGCTCGATATTAAGCGAGGGACGGTTCTCGACATCGCGTGCGGCACGGAACGCGCAGGGGATCGTGACAGCGTCACGATAGAGATCGGCGATGTCGAGGACGAAGGACTGGCCCGGATCCTCGTGGATGAAGCCGAGCTGCGGGATCGTGGCCGTTGCGGCGACGGCGATCGCGGCGGCCGCTTCCACGGCGCTCGAGGCGTGATTCAGCGCTTGGTTGGGCAGATCGGCCGAATTCGGCGCCGACCTGTCGTAGCGCCGCCCTCGCCAGGCTATGCCAATCCGCTGCGCCCAAAGGGCGTAGGTCTCTTTCATCCGCGCGCCCTCGATCCCGCGCAGCACGTCGAGGTCTCGATGCGGCAGAACTTCGCCAAGGCGCAGGGCATACATCCGGCGCGCCGTCATCACGCGAAGGTCGTCGTCGGCCCAGATGCGGGCCTGCAGGCGAGCGAGACCGGAGCGGTCGGGGATCAGCGGCGGTGCGGTATAGAGGCGGACGCCGTCCTGCCCCACCGCGGCAAGCGCCGTGCGCGCATGGGCGAGCAGCCGAAGCGCGTCATGGCTGACCGTCGAACCGGGGCCGAGCAGAATCATCGACACGCCCTGCAGCGGAATCGCGTAATCGCCGGTGTCGAGGGCGTCCGACGCCTGGGCCGGCCCCTGCCGAAAGGCCAGCGTGCCGTCCCGCGCCGCCAGGGCACCGCGTGCGAGAAACAGGCAGCCGGCCCGGTCGGCATGCGGAACCTTCGCGCTGTCGAGACCGAGGCGCCCCTTGAGCATGATCAGCTTCTCTGAGGCGGGCGCAGCAGCAGCATCCCGTAGCCATAGGCGCGATGCCGGCCCACGCCCTGCGCAAGGAGATCTGCGAAGGCCTGCGGATCGCGGATGATGAGCGTGCCGTGCAGGATGGCGTCCGGCCCGTCGAGCCATCGGCCGTTGCGACGCACCCGCGCCCGCCGGAAGGCGTGGAGCCTGGTCTCTTCGGACTCGAGTCCGGCGACCGGCTCCAGGCGCTCGGCGAGCCAGTCCCTGTAGACGGCCTCGCGCGGGCGGGCCGCATCGTTGCGCAAGGTCTCCGCGAGAAAGGCGTCGATCTCCGCCCCCTTGGCGAAGCGTGCGCCGTCGCCTTGGAGCGGCGAGGCCAGGCGGATCACCGGCCGCGCCCTGAGGTCGAAGCCAAGCCGCATGCCCTCACGCCATGTTCCGTCGGGTCGCTCGACCGCCCTGATGCGGTCGAGCGGCAGAACTTCTCGCTCCGAGGGGCCCGCCACCCCGCGCGCCGTGTCCGCAAGAGCCTCGGCTGGCGCCTCGGCGTAGGCGTAGAGCGTGCCCCTCCTCGCCCGGGGCGCGACCAGTAGGCGGAAGGGTTGAAGCATCGACGGCCCGAACGCCTCGCCAAGAAGGTGGTGGAGCGCAGCGCCCTCGTCGAGCGCGCCGCGTGCGCCGAGACCGCGCTGGCCGGCCCAGCGGTGCAGGCAAGCGAGATCGATCGGGAGTTCGACGAGATGGAGGGTCATCCGATCGCTCCCTCGCACACGATGCGGCGACCGGCGTGCAGACCGGTCCGCCAGTCTCGCAGATCCGGGAGATCGTGGCGGCGGACCGGGCCCTCGGGCCGGTCGCCCTCGTCGGGCCACAGGCCGGTTCCCGTCCTGTTCAGAGCTGAGAGGGCCTGCCGCGCCGTCCCGGCCTCGACACGACCCCGCAGCAGCGGGCCGGCCGGGAGGCATGGCTTGCGGCCGAAAAAGAGCGGACGTGCCGGGCGCTCCAGCGCCGCGGCAATCTCATCGAGCGTCGGGGACGCGGAATCGACCACGCGCAGCACAACATGTGTTTCACGGTCGGCATGATAGTCGCGGCGCCGGCGATGAGGGGTGTCGTAGGTCGCGCCAGCACGCCCTTCCGGCGCGCCATGGGTGGTCCAGCCCTTGTCGGATTTCTCAAGCTTGGCGTTCTGCTCGTGCGTGATCCGACGGCCGGGCCGGACGGTCAGCGCACCGAAGATCAGCCGTTCCTGCAGAGCCTGATGTCGGTCGCGTTCTTCGCGCCGCCATCCGAGCGCATTGGCCAGAAGGCCAGTCAGCGCGGAAGCCGCCGGGAATTCGCGCGTCGGCCCGACCTGATCGATAGCGACGCCGCCAAAGGCCATGAGCGGCGCCGCGAACCGGAGGTGCAACCAGGCGTGGGTCATGCCGTCCGCGACCCGAGCTGTCCGGGCAGCGATCCCGCGAACGCGGCCAGGTCCGCGAGCGTCCCGCGTTCGGCACCGGGCGCCTCCGCGTTCGCAAGCGACATCACCTGCCGCGTCTCGCCCGTCGCATAGGCTGCATCGAGCTGACCGAGATAGTCTGCGAGCGTCGCAACCGCCTGCCCCGCCTCCGGCGCGCATGGCTCCCGGAAGGCCTCCGCCAGCGACCGCGGCTGCCGGTCGCCGGCCTCCAGCAGCAGGAAGGCGGCCCGGCTATAGGGAGCCGTCGATCCGAGCTTGGCGCCGGGAGACACTTCCGCCACCAGATAGGTGAGGTTGTGCAGTACCTCGCCGGCGAGGTCGGCGTCACCGCCGAGGTTCGCGACCAGCCCCGGAAGGTCCACGACGACATAGCCGTAGAACAGTCCCGAGGTCAGTTCGGTCTCCTGAATGGTGTCCGCGCCGGTGTCCTCCTCGCGGGCGAGATCATCCGCCGCGATGAAGTAATCGCTCTCCGCTTCCTCCGCATGGACCGTGAAGGCGTGCGCGACATGGATCGCCGCGTCGATATTGGCCTTCGGGTCGGAGGTGACCATCCGGCCGAACAGAGCGCCGGCAAGGCCGGCCGGCAGTTTCGCGCCTGCGCTCAGCGCCGCGAGATTCTGCTTGTGCGTCTTCAGCCAGTCCTTGGCCAGCGTCGCCGCCGCCTTCGGGTCGTCCCCCGCCTCGGCCACGAGCCGCTTCGCCTCCTCGGTCAGATAGGAGATTTCCACCTCGCCGAGCAGCAGGGTCTGACGTGATTTCCGGTCCGTCCCCTTGTCGCCGTAGACCACCGTCAGGAACTCTTTCTTGATCGGATCGACGACCTCGGGCCGGACAGCTTCACTCCAGCCACCGAACACCTTGCGCTCCACGATCTCGCGCGAGCGATACGCGGCGTCGGCCCCGTCGATGGCGTGGAGCGCGTGCGGATCATCGGCGAGCCGCCAATGGCGCTTCAGGCACTGAGAGCTGACGCGGGTGCGCAGGCTGTCGCCATAGGGCAGCCGTTTGGCCAGCCCGGCGTCGTCGCGGTTGAGAAGCGCCGCGGTATAGGGCGCGAGAAAATGCATCTGAAGGAAGCGCGGTTCAGGCATGCTCGGTCTCCTCGGAGGTGACAGGGGCAGCGTCGAGGCGGCGGTAGTAGTCACGGGCGATGCGGCGCCCGTCCGGATTCAGGGCGGCCCAGGCGAGGCTGACGACGTCGAGACGCGCCCCGCCCTGCGCGAGGGTCCGCACGGCGCGCTCCAGCGCCTCGAGCCGCGCGACGCCGCGTGCGGCAAGCAGGCGGGCGAAGCGCAACTCGGAATAGGCTGGCATGTCGAGCGGGCCGGCGGCATTTCCGCCGTCGGCCAGCACGGCGCCCAGCGTCCGGCCGGGCTCGTGGATGCTCTCCGTCGCAGTCGCGGGCGTCAGAAGCGCCGCCATGCGCGTGAAGCGGAGCCAAAGGTCCTCTTCGCCGGGGGCGATGCCCAAGCGTGCGGCGAGCCGCCAGAACACCGGCGCGCCCTCCCGCCCCATGCGCCGGGCCGCAGCGCGTTCTCCCGGATCGGCCGCAGCGAGAGCGGCGGCGATGGACATGGCGCGTTTGGCGACCTCATTCGAGCTATCAGACGTGCTCATTCTGCGTTGCTCCGGTCTCTTGAAGGAGGGCGGCGAGGCGCCGGTCAATCATGGCCCGCCCTCGGGCCTCGGCCCTCGGGCGCATGATCCGCGCGCAGGGGATCGCCGGCAGGGCCGCAGCGAACTCGTCGCGCGCGGCCCGGGCCAGCTCGCCAAGGAAGTCGTCGGCGATGCGGTCACGTTCCGCCTCCGTCTCGGCGGCAAGCTGGGCCCAGAGCGTCGGAAAGAAGATCGCGTCGGCGTGCCGGTCGAGCGCGTCGCGCGCGGAGCGCGCGCGGGCGTAGTGGTGGGATTCGAGGCGGTCGGTCGCACCCTCCGCGGCCACGACGGCCAGGCCGTCGCGCAGCGCGCGATCCACGCCCCTGATCCGCTCCATCAGATCCTTCGACAGCTCGACCGGCCGCGTGCCGAGCATCTGGCGCACGACCGCCTTGGGCACCGGGACCACCCGCGACTTGAAGCCGTCGGTTCGCGAATTGCCACGCGCGAAAGCCTCGGCAATCAGCAGCATGGGCCTGTCGGCTTCGTCGGCGCGATGTCGGGCGAGGCGCGGCACCTGCCAATCGCCGCCGTAGAGGAGCATTGCGAGGTTCTTGTAGGTCCAGTCGCGGTCGCTGAGCGTCCAGGTCCGGCCGTCGGTCCTATCGACAGGAGCCCAAGGGTCGCCCGTGTTGCCTTTGGCCTCCCGCGCCTCGATCCGCGAAGCCTTCGAGGAAGATCGGATCGCGGACAGGCGGCCCGCGTCATCCAGGACCCTCACCCGGCGGCAGACCTCGATGAACAGCGGATCCAGCGATCCAAGATCGAGCGAGCGGCCCTCGGGCCAGGGGAGCGTCCAGACGAGCGCGTGCCCGCGAAGTCCCTCGCGCTCCCAGGCGAGGGTTTCCACATCGCGCCGCCACCAGGCCGACGGGTCGACGGCCTGCCCCTCATCGACGGACGGCGCGAGCGCCAGCATCGGACGCGAGGAGGAGCCACCGTTCATGCGGGCGATGCCGCGGTATCCCCCACCGCCGCCACCGTAGCCCTCCATCGTCTGCAGACTGACGAGCGCAAACATCCAGTCCTGTGGGGCGGCGGCGCGGGCGACGACCTGCTTGAGGTCGTGGTTGCGCGCGGTGATCAGCATGTCGAGCGCATCCGGCGTCTCGACGGGGGACCACTTGAGTCCTCCGGGATCGGGCGGCTGCAGGAAGCCGGGCTTCTCTCGGTCCTCGACCACCAGATGCCAGAGCGCGTCGTCGTCAAAGTCGGGCGTCAGACCGCGCAAGAGAATGCGCCAGGTCTCTTCGTCCTCCGGCAGATCGCATCGCCCTGCCCCGGCAAGCGCCAGGGTACCCAGCTGCACAAGAAACATGTGCCATGCCGGCCGCTGATGCGGCCGCATCGCCGGAAACGACGCGACCTCCCCCCGCGCCAGTGCCGCGAGCAGACCGGGCAGCGTATGCCACTCGCGATCCGTCCGGATCAGAGACTCTGTCAAAAGATTGAGGCTCATGAGTCGCTTCCCCGCGCGAGGCCCGAACAGTCATACCGAAAGACCCTGTCAGAAACGGTCACCCTCAGATGGTCGCCTTCATGCGAGACTTCGGCCTCGTCTGTCGTGAGACCCTTCGACCATGCCGGCGGCAGGGCGATGCGCCTTATCTCGCCGCCGAACGGCCCAATGGCGCCCTCCGGCAGGGTCAGAAGGACCCCTTCCTCGCCCAGGCGCGTCCGGATCTTCTCGTCGGAGGGGTAACGCTGCGGCAACGGCTGGCTCCGGTCGAGCACCACCAGATCGGCGACCATGCGCTCGGCGAGCGCCTTGCCGGTCACCCGACCATGATAGGCCTCCCATCCCCGGGCGCGGGCCACTGCGTCCAGAGCCTCGGGATGCGTCGCGGCCTCGACCAGCGCCCTGTTCATCTCCGGGATGCGCCAGGCATCATGCGCGTCGATCTGCTCAAGGGTCGCGGCGGCCGACGCGAGATCGGGATAGACGCCGGAGAGCGACGCGCCGTCGTCATAGGCGCCGAGCCCGTTCTCCGCGCGGCGCGTCAGCGGATCGAGCCCTGTCTTTGGGGCGAGCACGACGACCCTCGCCTCGGCGAAGCCCTCCGGTCGGTCGCGCGCATGACGATGCAGCCGCCCGATCCGCTGAAGCAGCACATCCACGGGACAGAGATCGGTCACCAGGAAATCCGCGTCGATGTCGAGCGACTGCTCGAGCGTCTGCGTGCCGATCACGATGCCGCCGCCGTCGCGACAGTTCCCGAGAGCGGCCTCGCCCGCGCGGTCGTGACGGGCCGGGTCCTCGGCCGCGAAGCGGCCGTGATGCAGCGCAGGGAGGCCGGCCACCGACATGAGCAGATCGGCGGCCTCCGCGCGGCAGGCCGCCCATGTCTCGCGCGCGCGATCGACCGTGTTGCGGATCACCAGCACGCGCGCGCCGCGCCGGGCGTCCCTGATCGCGAGGGCCGCCGCGTCGGTCGCGCTCCAGCCGTCATGGGAGTCGATCCGAACGGTCTTCGCGCGATCGCCCTCCGCCGAGACCGGCACGCAGTCGGTCGCGGTCCAGACGGCGGGATAAGGGCTCTCCGCCGCGGTGCGGGCATCGGGCAGCGTCTCGCCGCGCCAGGCGGCGCGGGCCGCGGCCCCCAACGTGGCGGACATCAGCATGACATGGCCGCCGAGCGCCAGATGTGACCGTGTGAGGTTCTGCTGGATCGCTGTCATCCAGGCGTCCGAGGCATGGACCTCGTCGATCACGAGCAACGACCGCGCCAGCGCGCTGCCACGCAGATGCGCATGCTTCACCTGCAATCCGGCGAGCATCGCCTGATCGACCGTCCCGACCGCGATCTGCGCGGCGAGATAACGCGCGCCGTGCTCGGCGGCCCAACGCGCCGGCGCCTCGCCGGCGTCGTCCCACTGCACCTCGAAACCCGGAAGGCGCCGGCCGGTCGCAGCGCCGGACACGATCTGGCCGGGGATCGCGAGCAGAGCCTCCGGCGAATCGTCAAACATCCGAGAAAGCGCGACGTTCACGCGCCGGTGCAACTGCCGCGCCGCCGCGCGGGTAGGTAGCGCGAAATAGAGCGCATCCACCTCGCCCCCCTCATAGAGCCGGGCGAAACGCCAGAGCGCCGCCTCGGTCTTGCCCGCACCCGTTTCCGCTTCAAGGAGGATGAGTCGCTCCTCGGGCGACACTGCGCCGACGGCTGCCTGAGCGCGTCGCGGCGCCGGATGCTCGGAGAGCAGCGGCCAGACCGCCGGCCCGGCCAGCGCGCGCCCTGACGTATCAAGACCGATCTCGCAAAGCCTCTCCCGGGCGCGCGCGACGGCGTCGGGATAGTAGTCGGACCTGAACTCGGCTTCGTAAGGAAAGGCCCGTTGGTCCGATCCGATCCAGTCCGCGAGCGCCAGAAGCCCGCAGAAGAAATGGGCAAGCGCAGGATCGGGGGCAGGAGCCTGATGCGTTTCGATCTCCGGGAACCAAGAAAACCACGCCTGCCCGAGCGCGGCTTCTTCCGCAATCCAGTCATAGCCATCGATCCGCGGGAAGGCGGTGCGGGCCCCGCCGCCCGTAGGCTCTGGAACCGGGAAACCGTGATGCGCGAACAAGACATCGAACCAGCTCGCGATACCGGGCCAGTCGGCGACCTTCGCGAAATTTCCATCGAGCGCCGTCTCGAGGCGATCGTAGCCCAGCCAGTAGCGCCCGCAGTCCAAGTGTCCCTTCGGCGTCAGTTGCGGCGAGGGCCAGCCTTTCGCCTGAAAAGCCGGAGCGATCTTGCCGATATCATGTAGAAAGGCGAGCGCTGCGAGGCAGCTGACCTCTTCGTCGCTCAGTCCGCCGCCTTTCGCGCGCTCGACTCTCACGCGGATCGTCGGCCGTCGGAGCAGTTCCCGCAGAACTGCGGCAACATCTGCACAGTGATGCGCGAGGTGATGCCTGACGCCTGTCGACGGGTCTATCTTCCCCCAAGCTGGCCGCCACATACTCGACACCCAAGCGTGCAAATCATTTGAACTGAACGCTCCATTTATCAGAGCCCGACGTCACGACAGGCACTCGAAACGTTGCAAATTGCCCTTATGGGAGAGGCTGGGCCAGTCGAGGCGATGGTGTCAATATATGGCGCACTGATCCGATGGGGTGGATGCCCCCACTCGGCGGCGTCGTTCGTGCCAGAACGGTTCTGTCGGGACCAAGCGGAAGGAGCACACATTGGCGCATGGGCCCGCTGGCCGTCAGGCGGCGGGCATTCTCCCTATCCTCGGCGCGGTTGCGCGCGCCAGGACGCAGAGCATCTCGAACGCCGCACGCGTCGCAACCGGCCGGCGCAGTCGCGCACGCCGCCCGCCGATCGCCTCCGTCAGGGCTCGCGCCACCAGCCGAGCGTCCGGATCCTCGCTCGCCCCTGCGGGCGGCGCCGACATCCATCCCGGCATCGGCGCGATGCGCGATGCGTAGATCACCTCGCCGTCCACCTCCGGATCGCGCACCAAGACCTCCGCCGGGTTCCCGGCATCGTCCAGCTTCAGCTCGACGTCCACGGCGTCCACCGTCGCCAGATCGCAGCCGGCGATCACAGGGTGGCCACGCTGCGGATCGAAAGCGATCCGCACGCTGTAATCCACCGCATCCAGCGCCTGCTTCAGCAGGGCGAGATTTTCCTGCGTGTAATGCCGGTTGAGCACGTCAGACTGCCGATGGCCGAGGATCGCGCGGCGCACGGAATCCTCCGTCCCGGCGCTCTGCAGGCGCGACGACAACGTCTTGCGCAGCGCATAGAGGTCCTCTTCGCCGTCCCGTAGCCCCAGATGCCCGAACAGCGTCCGGATGCGCTTTCCGAAGATGTCCGAGAGCCGTCCGTCAGATCGCATCGTCTCGATATCGGGGAACAGGAGCTCGCCCGTTTTCAGCGTCTGCTCCTGCACCCACGGCTCGAACCCGAGATCAAGCAGCAGCTGAGGCACGGGAATCGTCCGGACGCTGTCGCGGGTCTTGCCGGATTGCTCCACCTCCCGCGCGATGTGAACGCACAGGATCCCGTCGCGAACCACCAGATTGCGCTTGCGCAGCTGCAGGATCTCCTCGGGACGCAAGCCTGTCGTCAGCAGGAGGAGCGGGACCCAGTGCACGGCGTCGCGGACGATCTCGACGCCCGGACGCCAGCGGCGGTGTCGACTCTTGCAGCCCGTGTAGACCGGACTGGTCAGCAAGCTGGCGATGCGCTCGCTCGACCAGGCGCTCCGCTCCTTGGGCCGGGTCACATGCAGGTCCAGCGGATCCTCGCTACGCCGGGCCTCGGCCGCGTCGCGCCGCTCACGGAACTTCGGGAGCAGGGACTCCATGACAGGCCCCGAATACCCCAGCTCGGCGTCGGCGGCCGCCCGCGCGAAGATCGAGCGAATACGCGCATGAATCTTCTCGACATTGTCGTCGCTCATGCGCACCGTCAGAGCATCCGCGAGCCGCGCGCGCTTCTCCCTTTGGGAAAGATCCGTGCGCATGGCGATCTCCGCACGCGCCGCGGCATCCTTGCCGTCAGCCGCCTCGATCTCGTCATGCGGATCCAGGATTCGTCCCGCCGATTCGAATCGGTTCCGTCCATGCGCCTTGCCATGATCCTTCGGCAGGCGTCGACACCAGAGCAGGAACTCCACGATCCGCTCGTCGCCCAGCGTGCTCAGCGGCACATCGCCGAAATACGCGAGCAGAAGACGACCCGCGGCCTCGAACTTCCGCTTCATGTCCTTTGTCGCCGTCCGCCGGGCCGACTCGATCGCGGTGCCGAGCATAACGGGCGGCGCCAGGTCGTCGAGCGCCCGCCCCGCAAAGCGCGCCTCCAGGACCTCTTTCGCCGCGTTCTCGACCGGCTCGCCCTCCTCGACGGCCAGCTCGACCCGCGCGGTGCGCTGAAGTTCGCCGACCGCGGCGCGATCCGCGGCCAACCGCTCATCGCCCAGCGGGGACATGTTCAGCCGCTCGACAGCCGCGTCCACCCGCTCGCGCGCCGGCACCCCGTCCTTCCGCCGCGCCGCCCGGCGAAGCGCGTCCAGCTCCGTCTGCAGCCGCGCGACCTCCGCATCCGCCTCCTCCATCGAGCGCGGCGCCGTCATGCGATCCGCCTCCGCGATGCGGCGCAGCTCCTCCCGCACGACCTCGTCCAGGATCGCCTTGATCTGCTGCGGGGCCAGCAACTCGACGTCTGCGCGCGACATGATCTCTCCCTCCGTCCGCTCGAGGGCGGCGAGTAGGAGCGCGCTCCTCTTCACCGCTTCGGAGCGAAAAGGGGTTCGAAGCGAGACGCACAGAAACGGAGGGGCGCCGCAGCGCGCCAGCGCCGTCGGGCTTCGCCGGCGGAAGTAATAGATCCGCCCGCGCAGCTGCAGATAGGGCCCCGCCGAAGGCCGCCGACTTCTCCGCCGCCGGCCGGCTACGGATGCGTCCTTCGCGGTGGGCTGTGTCACACCCCTTCGGGGGGTCTGTGTCACACCCTGTGTCATACCCCCGTCAACACCGTTCGGCGGGCAGGTCCAGGGGATTGATTGCGTTGAAGTTTCAGGCTGGCAGATGCGGGTCATGGCTGGGGCGGCAGGATTCGAACCTGCGAATGGCGGTACCAAAAACCGCTGCCTTACCGCTTGGCTACGCCCCAGCAGCGGCGCGAACCTAGCGCCGCGCCCGGCGCGGGGCAAGCGGGCCCCGAAGACCCCTGCGAAACGGCTTGCGCGCCCCGCCCGCCCCTGCTAATTCGCGCCTCGCACGTCGGAGTGTAGCTCAGCCTGGTAGAGCACCGTCTTCGGGAGGCGGGGGTCGTAGGTTCGAATCCTGCCACTCCGACCAT
>JBNJGE010000046.1:0-18281 GCA_051747505.1 Pseudomonadota bacterium
TCAGGGGGCGGCGATCACTTGATCTTGCCTTCCTTGTACTCGACGTGCTTGCGCGCGACCGGGTCGTATTTCCGGATCGTCATCTTGTCGGTCATGGTCCGGGTGTTCTTCTTGGTCACGTAGAAGTGCCCGGTGCCCGCCGTCGAGTTCAGGCGGATCTTGATCGTGGTCGGCTTGGCCATCTCGAGCTCTCCCGGCGGCGCGCGCCGCCTGCGTCGGGGTCATTCGGAGCGCGCTTGATACCTCAGGCGCGCGGCGAGTCAAGCGGCGCGCCGCTTACAGCGCGTCGTAGTAGGAGCGGTCCGCCTCGTGGTGGAAGAAGGGGGCGGGGCGGTCCTCCGGCAGCTGGCCGCGCGGGGTGCGGGCCAGGATCTCCTCGACCTCGGCCAGGACCACCTCGGTGATCAGGGGCAGGTCCAGATCGCGCGCCTCGCGCAGGGTCAGCCAGGTCAGATGGGTCAGCTCCCCCGAGGCGCGGGAGAGGTCCTCGGGGTCCGACCCGATTGCGTCCGCCTCGGCCATGAAAAAGCGCGCGTCGAAGCGCTTGGGCCGGTAGGGCGGCGTGATGGCGCGGAAGATGAAGGTCAGCGCGTCGCAGGCCGGCAGGTGGCCGGAGGCGAGGAAGTCGCGCCAGCTCGGATCCTGCATGCGCCCGGCCAGCTGCGGGGCGCTCGGGTCGGCGCGGCCGAGGATCAGCCCGGTCTCCTCGAAGGTCTCGCGCACCGCGGCCCGGGCGAGCGCCGGGCCGAGGCCGGGGGCGCTGCGCTTCTCCAGCCGGGCGAGGCAGGCGGGGCGCAGGGGCGCGGCCTCCGGGGCCTCGGCGTCCTCGGGGTCGAGCGCGCCGCCGGGGAAGACGAATTTCGAGGGCATGAAGCTCGCCCCCTTGCCGCGCTGACCCATCAGGACCCGGGGCTGGTCCCCGTCGCGGCGGATGATGACGACGGTCGCGGCGTCTCGGGGCGTGGCGCCGCGCGCCGGGTCTTCGGACGCCCGGGCGGGCGCGGCCGTTCGGGAAGTGTCGGACATCAGGAACTCCTTCGCCGGCAATCTGCCCGGCGAGGGACGGCCTGTCCAGCGCGCGCGGGCCCCGGGCCGGGCTCAGCGACCTCGCGGCGTGGCGAAACCGGCCAGCCGCTTGGCCCATTGCAGGCCGACGATGGCGCCCTTGAATCGCGGGAGCAGCAGCAGCGAGAGAGTGAGCGCCAGGGTGGGCCACAGCACCCAGTGCACCCAGATCGGCGGGTTCCAGAGGTCCCAGACCGTAAGCATGCCCGGGCCGACGACATGGCCGACGACCAGGATCGTGATCCAGGTCGGCGCGTCGTCGGCGCGGTGCAGGTCGAGCTGCTCGGAGCAGGCGGGGCAGCGGGCGCGCACCTTGAGATAGCCGTCAAAGAGCGGTCCGCCGCCGCAGGCGGGGCAGCGGCCGCGCCAGCCGCGCCGCAGGGCGCGCCGCAGGTCGCGCTCGCCTTCGGCTTCGACGGAGGCGGGAGCGGGGGCGGCATCGGGCGGCGCGAGGCCGATATCGCGGTCGTGCATCATGCCGCCCAAGTTAAGGATTGTCCGCGCCCGTTCCATGGCGCGCATCGTCTTGCGTCAGCGTGTCGCTTTGGCGGGGCGGGCGCGTCAGCCGCGGGCGAGGGTGATGCGGTCCCGTCCTTCGGCCTTGCTGCGGTAGAGCGCGGCGTCGGCCGTCGCGATCAGGCCGGCGGCGTCCGGCACGCGCCGCAGGGGCGGCTCCGGACGGCGCGGCGGGGGCGCGGGCGCCTCGGCCAGACCGGGCGCCTCGGCCCCGGCCTCGGCCGGCTCAGCCGGCTCGGCGGCCCGGTCCGCGACCGGGGCGGCGACAGCGAGGCCGATGCTGACCGTCACCGGGATCGGCGGCCCGTCAGGGGCGGGGAAGGGCGTCGCCGCCACCGCGGCGCGCACGCGCTCGGCCGCGCCGCGCGCCTCCCGCTCGCCGGCGCCGGGCATGGCCACGCAGAACTCCTCGCCGCCAAGGCGCGCCACCAGGTCGGCCCCGCGCACCTCGGCGCGCAGGCGCTCGGCGAAGCCGCGCAGCACGGCGTCGCCGGCGGGGTGGCCGCGGGCGTCGTTGACCGCCTTGAAGCGGTCGAGGTCGAGCAGCATGACCGCCAGCGGCGCCCCCTCGCGCGCGCAGCGGGCCAGCATCCGGGCGAGGTGGATCTCCGCGTAGCGCCGGTTGTAGAGGCCGGTGAGCGGGTCGGTCGCCGCCATCATCAGCCCGTCGCGCACCGCCCCGCGCAGCCGGTCGGAGAAGCGCTTGCGCCGCAGCTGCAGGCGCAGGCGGGCGACCAGTTCAGGCATGTCCGCGGGCGCGGCGACGCAGTCATCGGCGCCGAGATCGAGGGCGAGCGCGCTGCGCGCGGGATCGTCCGTGACCAGTATGACGCCCGCGTGCCGGCTGACCGCCCGGGCGCGCAGCGCCGAGATCAGGCGCAGGGCGGCCTGCTGCGCCTCCGCCCCGGGGCCGGGCTCGATCAGCACCAGGTCGGGGGCCTGCGCGGCGGCCGCGGCCAGCGCCTCGCGCCCGTCGCCCGCCCGGCGCGCCTGCGCGTCCAGCGCCGCGGAGAGCCGGGCGGCCCGACGGCGCGACGCGGCGTCCCCCGCGGCGACCACAAGCAGGTCCGGCGCCGGGCCTTCCGCCGCCTCGGCCCAGTCGTCGCCGGGCGCGGAGGGCAGGCCGAGATCGCGGGCCGTCTCCTCCCGCAGGCGCAGCTCGTCGATCATCATCTTGACGCGCAGCAGGCTGCGGATGCGCGCCAGCAGAACTTCGTCCTGGACGGGCAGGGCGAGGAAGTCGTCGGCCCCGGCCTCCAGCCCCGCCAACCGCCTCCCCCGCGCCTCGCCGTCGGCGAGGATGATCACCGGCACATGGGCGAGCCCGGCATCCGCCTTGAGCGCGCGGCACAGCGCCAGCCCCGACAGGCCCGAGGCGGCGGCGTCGGCGATCACGAGGCTCGGCTCCTCGCGCCGGGCGGCTTCGAGCGCGGCGCGGCCGTCGCGAGCCTCGGCGACGTCGAGGAACGCGTCGGCCAGCCGCGCGGCCAGCCTCGAGCGGGCGGTGGCCTCGCCCGAGGCGAGGAGGATGCGTCCGGTCATGAGCCT
Source organism: Pseudomonadota bacterium (assembly GCA_051747505.1). Classification (GTDB taxonomy): domain Bacteria; phylum Pseudomonadota; class Alphaproteobacteria; order Rhodobacterales; family Rhodobacteraceae; genus Albimonas. The sequence continues at coordinate 3,130 of JBNJGE010000046.1, forward strand.
TCGGTTTCCGCTTGAGCAGCCCCTGCGCCCGGCCGGCGCGGGGCGGCGTGACCGCAATTTGAAATCAATAATCGTTAACGATGAGTTACGTTTCGGGACGGCTTGCAGGGATCGGGCTTGCCGGGCAGACACGGGCGCCGGGCAGGGGGACGCGGGCGATGACGCAGGTGAGCGCGATGGGACGCGAGCAGGCCGAGGCGCTGGCGATCGCCGCGCTGGGCTTCCTGGCGCAGGACCGGGAGGCGCTGGGCGCCTTTCTCGACGCCGCCGGGGCGGGGCCGGGCGATCTGCGCGACCGCGCGCGTGAGCCCGACTTTCTCGGCTTCGTGCTGGACTTCCTTCTGCAGGACGAGCCGCTGCTGATCGCCTTCTGCGACGCCGAGCGTCGCGACTACGACGCGCCGATGCGCGCCCGCGCCGCGCTGCCGGGCGGCGACCTGCCGCACTGGACCTGAGGGGCGGGTCGGACCTCGCGGCGCGCCGCATCGCCCGGCCGGCCGCCCCGCGCCGGGCGCGCGGGCGCTTGAAGACTCGGGGGCGGAGGCGGATATTCGGACGATGTCGCTGCCCCCCGGATTCCTCGAAGAGCTGCGCACGCGCGTGAGCCTTGCCGCCGTGGCCGGGCGCAAGGTGAGCTGGGACAAGAGCCGCTCGAACCCCAGCCAGGGCGACTGGTGGGCGCCGTGCCCCTTCCACCAGGAGAAGACCGCCTCCTTCCATGTCCGCGACCGGGAGGGCTTCTACTACTGCTTCGGCTGCCACGCGAAGGGCGACGCCATCAGCTTCCTGCGCGAGCTGGAGAACATGAGCTTCATGGAGGCGGTGGAGGCGCTCGCGCAGGAGGCCGGCATGACCCTGCCCGCGCGCGACCCGCAGGCCGCCGAGCGGGAGGCGGCGCGCAAGACGCTGGCCGACGTGATGGAGCGCTGCGTGCAGCATTTCCGCCTGCAGCTCCGATCCGCCGCGGCGCAGGAGGCGCGGGACTATCTCGCCCGCCGGGGCCTTTCGGCGGAGACGCTGGAGCGCTTCGAGATCGGCTATGCGCCCGAGGCGCGCCGCGGGCTGGCCGAGGCGATGGCCGGCAAGGGCGTGAGCGAGGAGGAGCTCGTCCGCTGCGGCCTGCTGGCGACGCCGGAGGACGGCGGCGCGGTCTATGATCGCTTCCGCGGGCGGATCATGTTCCCCATCCGCGACTCGCGCGGGCGCTGCATCTCCTTCGGCGGCCGGGCGCTGAGCCCGCAGGCGCGGGCGAAATATCTCAACGGCCCGCAGACGGAGCTCTTCGACAAGTCCCGCAATCTCTACAACCTGCAGGGCGCGCGCGAGGCTGCGGGCCGCGCGGGCCGGCTGGTCGTGGCCGAGGGCTACATGGACGTCATCGCCCTCTCGGCCGCGGGCTTCGAGGAGTCGGTCGCGCCGCTGGGCACAGCGATCACCGAGGACCAGCTGAAGTTGATGTGGCGGCTGGCCGACGAGCCGGTCATCGCGCTGGACGGCGACGAGGCCGGGCTGCGCGCCGCGCGCCGGCTGGTGGAGCTGGCGCTGCCGCTGATCGAGCCGGGCCGGTCGCTGCAGTTCTGCCTGCTGCCCCAGGGCAAGGACCCGGACGACCTGATCCGCGAGGGCGGCCCGCAGGCGATGGAGGCGGCGCTGGGGGCATCCGTGCCGCTGGTGGAGATGTGCTGGCGCAAGGTCGCCGAGGGGCGCGACGTCTCCAGCCCCGAGCGGCGCGCGGCGCTGGAGCAGGAGCTGCGCGGGCTGCTGCGCTCAATCCCCGACGCGCGGCTGCGCCGCCATTACGGGGAGGCGCTGAAGGCGAAGCTGGACGGGCTGTTCCGGCCCGCCCGCCCGGCGGGGGGCGGCGGACGCGGGGGCGGGCGCCGCTTCGCCCGGGGCGGCGGGCGCGCGGGCGTCTTCGGCTTCGCCGACGCCGGGGCCGCCCCGCCCACGCCCGAGACGCGGCGCACGCTGCTGGTCACGGCCGCCGAGTCCGGCGGGGCGCGCATCCGCGAGAGCGCCATCCTCTGGGCCGCGCTCCACCACCCCGAGCTCGCCGAACGGCGCGAGTCGGAGCTCGCCGAGCTCCGCTTTCTCAACCGCGACCTCGCCGAGATGCGCGACGTGATCCTCGCCGCGCTCCCGCAGGCGCTGGAGGCGGAGGCGCCGGCCGAGGCCCTGCGCGCCGCGGTCGAATCGGCGGCGGGGGCCGATCCGCGCCCCTTCCTGATGACCGAGCGCGTCGCGCTGACCCGGGCGCTGGGCCCGGAGGCGACGGCCGAGCAGGCGGCGGTCGTCTTCTCCGAGGTGCTGGAGCGTCACGTCATGTTTCTGTCGGCGCTGGAGGAGGGAAAGGCGGCGACCGAGGAGATTTCCTTGGAAACGGCCGATGAAATCGCCCACCGCCTCGCCTACATCTCGCATCAGCGGGAGGAGGCCGCGCGCCGCGGCGATGCCGCGGAGGCCACCGCCCGCGACGAGGAAGAGGATCTCTCGGCCCGGCTCAGGGCGTTCATCGCCGCTGAGCCCTGGGTGAAGACGCCGAGAGGAAGCAAGTGACGGGGGCATGGCGATTCGGGGTGCGAATCGCCTATATCGTTGCGACGCGCGACGGCGCCGGGGTCAGGAGGCGATGATTCGCCCCGTTTCGGAACCCCCCGGGCGCCCTGGAGGACTGCATGGCCGCGAAAGACATCGACGACTCCAAGGAAGAAGAGGCGACCGAGGGCGCCGGCCCCATGCTCGACATGAGCCAGGCGGCCGTGAAGAAGATGATCTCGGCCGCCAAGGCGAAGGGCTTCATCACCTATGAGGAGCTGAACCGGGTTCTTCCCCCGGAGCAGGTCGGGTCCGAACAGATCGAGGACGTCATGTCCCTCCTGTCGGAGATGGGCGTGAACGTCGTCGAGGAGGAGGAGGCCGACCAGGAGGAGGCGCAGAAGTCCGACTCCAAGGAGGTCGTCCAGTCCCAGAGCCAGTCCGAGAGCCTCGAGCGCACCGACGATCCGGTGCGGATGTATCTGCGCGAGATGGGCTCGGTGGAGCTGCTGAGCCGCGAGGGCGAGATCGCCATCGCCAAGCGCATCGAGGCCGGGCGCGGGACCATGATCTCCGGCCTGTGCGAGAGCCCGCTCACCTTCCAGGCGATCACGATCTGGCGCGACGAGCTGGTCGAGGAGCGCATCATGCTCCGCGACGTGATCGATCTCGAGACCACCTTCGGCGCCTCCATGGAGGAGGAGGAGGAGGAGGTCGTCGAGGCCGCCGAGGGCGAGGAGGCCGCCAAGGAGGCCGCCGCCGGCCCCGAGGCCGCCGCCGAAAAGGCGGAGACGTCGCCGAAATCCGAGGACGAGGCCGCCTCGGGCGAGACGGCGGAGGAGGCCAAGGACGCCTCCGAAAGCGAGGCCGACGGCGAGGACGAGGAGGAGGAGCAGGCCAATCTCTCGCTCGCGGCGATGGAGGCCGCGCTCAAGCCCGACGTGCTCGCCAAGCTCGACCGCATCGCAGAGGATTACGCGCGCCTGCGCGAGATGCAGGTCTCCCGCATCGGCGCCGCGTTGAACGAGGACCGCCACTTCTCGGCCAACGAGGAGCTGGAATACCAGCGCCTGCGCTCGGAGATCGTGGCGCTCGTCAACGAGCTGCACTTCCACAACAACCGCATCGAGGCGCTGGTCGACCAGCTCTACGGCATCAACCGCCGCCTGATGACGCTGGAAGGCCAGCTGGTGAAGCTCGCCGACCAGTGCCGCATCAACCGACGCGAGTTCATCGAGCAGTATCGCGAGGCCGAGCTCGACCCGAACTGGCTGGACCGCGTCTCGAAGCTCAAGGGCAAGGGCTGGGCCCAGCTGGGCGAGCGCCACGCCGACAAGGTCGAGGAGATCCGCGGCGAGATCGGCCAGATCGGCCAGCATGTCGGCGTGGACATCCCCGAGTTCCGCCGCATCGTGCAGACGGTGCAGAAGGGCGAGAAGGAGGCCCGCCAGGCGAAGAAGGAGATGGTGGAGGCCAACCTGCGCCTCGTGATCTCCATCGCCAAGAAGTACACGAACCGCGGCCTGCAGTTCCTGGACCTGATCCAGGAGGGCAACATCGGCCTGATGAAGGCCGTGGACAAGTTCGAGTACCGGCGCGGCTACAAGTTCTCCACCTACGCCACCTGGTGGATCCGGCAGGCCATAACCCGGTCGATCGCCGACCAGGCGCGCACCATCCGCATCCCGGTGCACATGATAGAGACCATCAACAAGCTGGTCCGCACCGGGCGCCAGATGCTCCACGAGATCGGGCGCGAGCCGACGCCGGAGGAGCTGGCGGCCAAGCTCCAGATGCCGCTGGAGAAGGTGCGCAAGGTGATGAAGATCGCCAAGGAGCCGATCTCCCTCGAAACCCCGATCGGGGACGAGGAGGATTCGCAGCTCGGCGATTTCATCGAGGACAAGAACGCGGTGCTGCCGCTGGATTCGGCGATCCAGTCGAACCTCAAGGACACCACTACCCGCGTCCTCGCCTCCCTGACCCCGCGCGAGGAGCGTGTGCTGCGCATGCGCTTCGGCATCGGCATGAACACCGACCACACGCTGGAGGAGGTCGGCCAGCAGTTCTCCGTCACGCGCGAGCGCATCCGCCAGATCGAGGCGAAGGCCCTGCGCAAGCTCAAGCACCCTAGCCGGTCGCGCCGGCTGCGCAGCTTCCTCGACGGCTGAGACCTTGCGTCACCGTTGCGCATGACAAGGGCCGCCCGGTTGGGGCGGCCCTTCTTGCTGAGGAAACGTCATTTCCACTTCACATCGGTTGACGTAGCGTCTAGTTTTCTGACGGGGGCATAAGGCTGGGGAGTTTCAAGATGCGCTTCTTGACATTGAGCGCGGCGGCCGCGCTGTTCGCTGGACCCGCGTTCGCCATAGAGGTCCCGGTTGATCTGTCGGACTGGACCGCCGAGGGGGATGGTAATTGGTCGCTCGAGGCCGGCAACAATGCCGTTGTGCAGACGATCAACGGTCTTCCGACGGTCTTCTACGGGCCCGGCAACGCCCGGGGCAATGCGCTCCGAGGGACCATCGAGGTCCAGACCACGGGCGACGACGACTTCATCGGCTTCGTGCTGGGCTACAACGCCGGAGAGCTTGCCGGCGGACCGACGGATTTCATCCTGGTGGACTGGAAGCAGGCCTTGCAGGACGGCTACGATCCAGGGCTCGCCATTTCGCATGTCACCGGTCCGGTGGTGGACGGCTCCACGTCGGACGACTATTGGCAGCACACAGACACCGTCAACTTGCTGACGCGGTCGAACGCGGCGGGCGCGCTCTACGCCAACACCGGCTGGAGCGACAACACCGAGTACGAATTCGACCTCGAGTTCTTCGCCTCGAACATCAAGGTTTACGTGGACGGCAACCTCGAGATCGACGTGAACGCGGCCGACTACGGCCTCGGCTCCTTCTCCGATGGGGCGTTCGGCTTCTACAATTTCTCGCAGCCCAATGTGCGCTACGCGGGCATCACCGAAGAGACTCTGCCCCCGCCCACCGGAGAGATTCCGCTTCCCGGCGCGCTTCCGCTCATGGCCGCCGCTCTGGGCGGACTTGCGCTGCTGCGCAGACGGGGTTGAGCGCCGCGCGCCGTCCCGGGGCGGGCCGTCACATCCGGTTTTGGAAGTCGTTGACGTCCTGCTCCTCCTCCCCGTCCGCGCGGCCGGGGCGGAGGCGCCAGATGACGAAGGCCGCGGCGCCCGACAGGAGCATCCAGGCCAGCAGCAGGGCGAGCACCCCGCCCGTCCCGCTCGGCTCCGGCAGGAAAAGGCCGGGGCCGATGCTCCACAGCGCCAGCCCCAGCGTCATGCCGAAGGCGCCGAGCGAGAAGCTGAGCAGGATGTAGCCGGGCGCCAGAAGCTCCCCCAGCAGCAGCACGAGGCCGACGCCGACCCAGACCCAGGGATCCGAGAGCCAGTCGATCATGGCCGGTCGGGCTCCTGGCTCAGGATGGTGGCGGCGCGGGTGAAGCCGTCGGTGGCATCGCCGGGCAGCACGATGATCTTGGAATTGTCGGAGGCCGCCAGCTTGGCGAAGGCGTCGATCTGGCGCTCGGCGATCTGGAAGCGGGCGGCCTCGGCGCCGTCCTCGTTGATCGCCTCGCGGATCAGGCGGTTGGCCTGGGCTGTCGCCTCGGCGGTGACGCGCAGGGCCTCGGCCTCCTTCTGCTTCTCGTAGAGCGCGGCGTCGGCGGCGAGCTCCACCGCCCGCTTTTCGCCCTCGGCCCGCAGGATGGCCGCGCGGCGCAGGCGCTCCGCCTCCAGCACTTCGCCCATGGCGCGCTGGGTCTCCTCCTTGAGCTCCACGTCCGTGATCTCGGCGCGCGAGATGTTGATGCCGTAGTCGTCGGCGGCGGCCTCCAGCGCCAGCCGGATCGCGCGGTTGAGGCTGTCGCGCTCCTGCTGGACGGCGTCGAGCTCCACCTTGCCGATCTCCGCGCGCACGAGGCTCTTGATCAGGCCTATGACCAGCTCCGAGACCTCGGAGACGCGGAAGACGGCGTATTCCGCCCGCACGATCCGGTAGACGCAGAGCAGCTCGATCGAGAAGACCACGTTGTCGCGCGAGACCACGTCCAGCCGCACGTCGTTGACCACCTGGTCGGCGATCGAAACCCGCGAATGCACCTGGTCGAGATAGGGAACGACAAGGTTCACGCCGGCGTTCAGCGTGCGGTGATACTTGCCGAGACGGGTGACCACGAACTGGCTCGCCTGGGGCACGATCCGCACCCCGAGGACGATGGTCACGGCGATGAAGATGATGACCAGCGCGAGGATCACCTCGCCGCGCGTGATCATCGAGAACGCGAACTCCGCAGACACGCCTAGACCTCCCCTTGCGCTTGCGGGCCCCGTTATGGCCTGCCCCCGGGCTGCGGACAAGCGCGAAGCGCGACGGCGCGCTTGCGAATCCGGGCCCCTGGGCGCATCCTTTCATCCATGAAGGCCCTGCGCGCGACCCCCGCGGCGCGGGCGGGCCGCGGCTCCGAAGCCGCGCCGCCCGCCGCCCCCGGCAGGGAGGGGGGCATCGCCCCTCCCGTCCCCTGCACGCGCGCCGAGAGGATCGCCGACGGTATCGTCCATGCGCTCGGAGTGACGCTCGCGCTGATGGCGGCGCCCGTGCTGATCACGCTTGCCGTGCTGCTGGACGGAAGCGGGCCGATGATCGCCGGGGTGTCCATCTATAGCGTCGGGCTGCTGCTGATGCTGGGCTGCTCGGCGGCCTATCATCTGACGCCCATGCCGACCTGGCGGGAGGCGCTGCGCCGGCTCGACCACGCCGCCATCTACGTCAAGATCGCGGCCACCCAGACGCCCTTCGCCGTGATGATCGGCGGCGCCGGGGCGGGCTGGCTGCTCGGCTCCGTCTGGACCGCGGCGCTGGGCGGGGCCGCGGCGAAGCTGTTCTGGCCCCACGCGCTGCGGCGGCTTTCGATGCCGCTCTATCTCGCGCTCGGCTGGGCGGGGGTGGCGCTGGTCTTGCCGGGGCAGGACGCCGTGGCGCTCGACCGCTCCACGGTCGCGCTCGTGGTGGTGGGCGGGCTGCTCTACACCGGCGGGATCGCCTTCCTGAAGGCCGAGCGGCTGCGCTTTCACAACGCCATCTGGCACGCCTTCGTGCTGGCCGCCACCGGCGTCTTCTACGCGGCCATCGCGGCCGAGGTCGGGATGCGCGCGGCCGCCGCGGGCGGCTGAGCCCGCCTCAGCGCCGCGCCCGCGGTCCCGGCGCCATCGCGTGGGGCGCGACCGCGCCGCCGGCCAGCGTCTGCGCCGCCCGCCGCTCCCGCCAGAAGGCGTAGAGGCCCGCGCCCACGATCGTCGCCGCCCCCAGCAGGGTCAGCGCGTCGGGCCGCTCGTCGAACACCAGGAAGCCCAGCAGCAGCGACCAGACCAGGATCGCGTAGCGGAAGGGGGAGATGAAGCCGATCTCGCCCTCGCGCATCGCCATGACGCCCCCGAAATAGCCCGCGAAGATGAACAGCGCCGCCAGCGCCAGCCCGCCGAACTGGCCGGGGTCGACCGGCGTCCACCCCTGCCATGCGGCCCCGATCCCGCCCATCGCCCCCACGCCGATGGTGGTGACCAGCGTGATCAGCAGCGAGGGCGTCGCCCCGCTCACCTGCCGGGTGGCAAGGTCGCGCAGCAGGAAGCACAGCATGGCGGCGAAGGCGAAGCCGCTGGCCGGGTCGAAGGCCTCCCCGCCCGGACGCACGATCATCAGCACGCCCGCGAAGCCCGCCAGCACCGCCGACCAGCGCCGCCAGCCCACGCGCTCGCCCAGGAACAGGGCCCCGAACAGGGTGATGACCAGCGGCAGGCTCTGCACGATGGCCGAGACGTTGCCCATCGGCATGCGCATCAGCGCGCTGAGATAGAAGGCCGTGGCCCCGATCTCGCCCAGCGAGCGCAGGGCCATCCAGGGCAGGTCGCGCCGAGGGGGCCAGCGGCCCAGCGCGCCGAACCGCCAGGCCAGCGCCGCGACCAGCGCCAGCGCGAAGAGCGAGCGGATCAGGATCGCCTGGAACAGCCCCATCTCCGGGGCGAGGAACTTCATGATGGCGTCGTTGCAGGCGAAGCCGAACATGGAGGCCGACATGAAGCCGGCGCCGCGCAGGTTCTCGGCGAAGCGGGTCGGCGGGTCGGCGGTCATGGGGGCTCCGGGGCTGCGGCCCCCCGATCTCTCCGCGCGCCCGGGGCCGCGGTCAAGTCTCCCTCAAGACTCGGGGGCGCCTTTCCCTTTCCGCGCGCCCGGCGCATCTTGCCGGCCATGAGCCGCGGGCGCCCCGAGATTCTCTTCCCCCTCTTCGCCGGGGTGGACACGCTGCCCGGCGTGGGGCCCCGCCTGGCCAAGCTCTTCGAGAAGCTGGAGATCGCGCGGGTGCGCGACCTGCTGCTCCACCCGCCCATGCGCCTGACCGACCGCCGCCTGCGCCCGGACCTGACCGGGGTCACAGACGGCGACATCGCCACCGTCCGCGTCGAGGTGCTGGAGCATCGCCCGTCCCGCCGGCGCGGGGGCGCCTACCGCGTGGCGGTGCAGGATGCGGGGCCGGGCTTCTATCTCGTCTTCTTCCGCGGCCAGTCCCGCTGGCTGGAGAAGCTGCTGCCCGTGGGCGAGACGCGCATCGTGTCCGGCAAGGTCGAGACCTGGGAGGGCGTGCGCCAGATGGTCCACCCCGAGCATGTCCTGACCGAGGAGGAGGCCGCCGATCTGCCGGAGTTCGAGCCGGTCTATCCCGCCACCGAGGGCCTCGGCCAGCGCGTGATCGCCCGCGCCGCCCAGGCCGCGCTGGACCGCGCCCCGGAGCTGCCCGAATGGATCGAACCCCAGCTCCTCGCCGCCCATGGCTGGCCCGCCTGGCGCGAGGCGCTGGAGGCGCTGCACCGCCCCGCCGACGAGGCCGCCCTGCGCCCCCGCGCCCCCGCGCGCGAGCGGCTGGCCTATGACGAGCTGCTCGCCCACCAGGTGACGCTGGCGCTGGCCCGCGAACGCCAGCGCCGCGGCAAGGGCCGCCCCACCCGGGGCGACGGCAGCCTGTGGGAGAAGGTGCGCGACGCGCTGCCCTGGGCGCCGACCGGCGCCCAGGGCCGGGCCATGGAGGAGATCGCGGCCGACATGGCCTCCGAGTTCCGCATGAACCGCCTGCTTCAGGGCGATGTCGGCTCGGGCAAGACGCTGGTGGCGCTCTCCGCCCTGCTCGCGGCGGTCGAGGCCGGCGGGCAGGCCGCGATGATGGCGCCGACGGAGATCCTCGCCCGCCAGCACCTCGAGAGCCTGACCCCGATGCTCGAGCCCGCGGGCATCGAGCCCGTCCTGTTCACCGGCCGCGACAAGGGGGCCGCGCGGGCGGAGAAGCTGGAGAAGCTGGCCTCCGGCGATGCGTCGGTCGTGCTGGGCACCCATGCCCTGTTCAGCTCCGACGTCGCCTTCCGCGACCTGCGCCTCGCGGTGATCGACGAGCAGCACCGCTTCGGCGTGCGCCAGCGCATGGACCTCTCGGCCAAGGGCTGGCGGCCCGACGTGCTGGTGATGACGGCCACGCCCATCCCCCGCTCCCTGGCGCTGGCGCATTACGGGGACATGGACGTCTCCGTGCTCGACGAGAAGCCGCCCGGCCGCCAGCCGGTGGAGACGGCGCTGGTCTCCGCCGGGCGCTATGAGGAGGTGGTGGCGCGCCTCGGTCGCGCCATCGAGGCCGGGCGGCAGGCCTACTGGGTCTGCCCGCTGGTGGAGGAGAGCGAGGAGAGCGACCTCACGGCGGCCGAGGAACGCTGGCGCGTCCTGCGCGCCGCGCTGGGCGAGGACGTCGCGCTGGTTCATGGTCGCATGGCCCCGCCCGAGAAGGACGCGGCGATGGCCGACTTTGTCGAGGGCCGCGCCCGGGTGCTGGTGGCGACCACGGTGATCGAGGTGGGGGTGAACGTGCCCAACGCCTCGATCATGGTGATCGAGCACGCGGACCGCTTCGGCCTCGCCCAGCTCCACCAGCTGCGCGGGCGCGTGGGGCGCGGGGCGGAGAAATCCACCTGCCTGCTGATGTACGAGCCGCCGCTGGGCGAGACGGCGCGCGCCCGCCTGTCGATCCTGCGCGAGACCGAGGACGGCTTCCGCATCGCCGAGGAGGACCTGCGCCTGCGCGGCGCCGGCGACGTGCTGGGCGTGCGCCAGTCCGGCCTGCCGGATTTCCGGCTGGCCGATATCGAGACCCAGCCCGACCTGATGGCCGCCGCCCGCGACGACGCCCGCCTGCTGATGGCGCAGGAGCCGACGCTGGAGGGGCCGCGCGGGGAAGCCGTGCGCACGCTGCTGTGGCTGATGGAGGCGGACGAGGCGATCCGCCTGCTCAAGGTCGGCTGAGGCCGGCCGGGCGGCCCGCCCCGGCCGCCGCGCCCCGCCCGCCCGCCCCTGCGCGCCGGCCGGGCCGGGGCGCGCGGCCTTGGGGCGGAGTCGGAGATGTTCGCCTTTGATCCCTTAATGTTCCATTATCGTTCTTGACTCGAATCGGAACAAGGGAGAACAATCAGGCAACATCGAACGGAAAGACGTCCGGAGGAGCCCGCCATGAAGACCATCGCCCGCATCGCCGCGCAGACCCCGCGCGACGCCGCCGAGGACGCGCTGGGCCTCGCCGCGCTGTGCCTGATGATCGCCGTGGGCTTCTCCGCCGCCGCCGTGATGTGAGTTCGCCTGCGGTCGGACGCGGACGCCGATTTCCGCGCCGGTTCCCTCGTCCGGCGCCTCCGGCCTTCCGCCTGCCTGCCGGAGCCGGGCGTCCGCGCAAACCGCATACCTGCCGCCGCGGCCCCGCACGGGCGCGGCGGCTTTTTTCGTCGGGGGATCAGCCGGCGGCCCGCGCCTCGTCGATCGCGGCCAGCGTCGCCTCGAGGCTGAGAAGGATGGAGGCGTGCCGGTTCTTGTAGTCCTTCGCCGGCTGCAGGACCTCGTAGCCCTCGAAGGGCGCGTCCGGCACGGGGCCGTCCGATTTCAGCATGGCCTTGAGCTGGTCGCGCGCCCGCTCGATCTCCTCGCGCCCAAGCCCGATCACCTGCGCGCCCAGCACCGCGGCCGAGGCCTGACCGAGGGCGCAGGCCTTCACCTCCTGCCCGAACTCGGCCACGCGGCCCTGATCGTCCAGCACGACATCCGCCGTGACCGTCGAGCCGCAGAGCGGCGAGCGCTTGCGCGCCGTGCCCTGGGGCGCCTCCAGCCGGCCCAGATGCGGGATGTCTGCAGCCAGCGCCAGGATGCGCTTGGAATAGAGCCCGATCAGGTCGTCCTCGGCGGCGTCGGTCATGGCTGCGCCTCTCGGTGGCGGCCGCGGCGCGCGGCCCTCTCTCACCCCCTAGATAGCCCCGCGGACCCGAGTGTAAAAGGTGGCGCCGTGCCCTCTCAGGAGCGTGACCCTTGCCCGACCCCGTCCCCTTCGACCCCGCGAGCCTGCGCTACGATGCCAACGGCCTGATCCCGGCCATCGCCCAGGACGCGGGCGACGGGACGGTGCTGATGATGGCCTGGATGAATGAAGATTCCGTTCGCGAGACGCTGGAGACCGGACAGGTGACCTACTGGTCCCGTTCCCGCGCCCAGCTCTGGCGCAAGGGCGAGAGCTCCGGACATCGCCAGCGGCTCGTGGAGCTGCGTGTGGACTGCGACGGCGACTGCCTGCTGCTGCTGGTCGAGCAGACGGGGCCGGCCTGCCACACCAACCGGCGCAGCTGCTTCTACACGGCGGTGCGCGAGGGAGCGGAGGTGGAGATCCTGGCGCCGGAGACCTCGTGAGCCGCGGCCTCTGGGCGGAGCGTCTCAGCCGCCCGAACCTGCGCCGGCTGGCGCTGGGGCTGGCCGTCGGGGCGACGGGCGGCTTTCTGGCCGACCTTGCGGGCGTGCCGCTGGCCTGGATGCTGGGCCCGATCTTCCTGTGCATGGCCGCGAGCCTCGCCGGAGCGCCGGTGGATGTGCCGGTCTGGCTGCGCATGGCCTTCATGAGCGTGATCGGGCTGTTCCTGGGCGAGAGCTTCTCCCACGCGAGCGCCGAGGACCTGGCGCGCTGGCCGGTCACGCTGCTGGCCGCCGTGCTCTACGTGCCGGTGGCGGGCGGGCTCTGCTACGCGATGTTCCGCTGGCTGTCGCGCATGGACGCGGCGACGGCCCTTCTGACCTCGCTGCCCGGCGGGCTGACGGCGGTGGCGCTGTTCGCCGGCGAAATCGGCACGGATGAGCGGCGCGTGGCGCTCTATCACGCGCTGCGGGTGGCCTTCGTCGTGCTCGCGGCCCCGGCGGTGGCCTTCGGCTGGCTGGGGCTTCCGCACCCGCAGGCCGGGATGCACGGCGCCGGCGGGCTCATCGGGGCGGCGGACTTCGCGCTGCTGGCGGGGCTGTCCGTGCCGGCGGTGTGGATGTTCCGGCGCATGGGGTGGCCGGTGCCCTATCTGCTCGGGCCTCTGGCGGCGAGCGCGGCGCTGCGCTTTCCCGGGGTGATCGAGGGGGCCCTGCCGGGCTGGCTGGTGGAGCTGTCGCTGATGGTCGCCGGCGCCTCGATCGGCACGCGGTTCCGCGGCGCGCCGATGCGCTTCTTCGCGGAGACGGCCGGATGGACGCTGCTAGGAACGGTGGTGCTGCTGGCGCTGTCGGGTGTGTTCGCCGTGGCGATGAGCTGGCTGACGGGCGTGGACCTGTTCGCGGCGCTTCTGGCCTATGCCCCTGGAGGCGTTGCGGAAATGAGCCTGATCGCCATCGCCATCGACGCCGATCCGGCCTTCGTGGCGACGCATCACCTGGCGCGGATCGTCGCCGTGCTGGCGGCGCTGCCGCTGCTGGGCGGGCTCATCCGCCGGCTGGTGGCGGCAGACCGAGCCGCGCGCGGATGCCCTGAGGAGTCTCGCCAGCCGCCCGAAGCTCCCTGATCCCGGCGTCGCGATCGCGCTTGGCGAGGCGGCGGCCGGAGGCGTCGCGGATCAGGCGGTGGTGGCGATAGGCGGGCGTGGACAGGCCGAGCAGGGCCTGGAGGAGGCGCTGGGGGAAGGTGGCGGAGAAGAGGTCGCGGCCGCGGGTGACATGGGTGACGCCCTGGTGGGCGTCGTCGAGGACAACGGCGAGGTGGTAGCTGGCGGGGGCGTCCTTGCGGGCGAGGACGAGGTCGCCGCAGCGGTGGATGAGCCAGTCGGGGTCGAGGCGCTGGAGGCCGGTCTCGCCGTCGGGGCCTTCGGCGAGTTCCTGGAAAGTCAGGGATTTCAGGGCTTTGGGGCCGCCGAGGGCGCGGATGGCGGCCTGCATGTCGAGGCGGAGGGCCGCCGGCCGGGACGGGTCAGGCGGGGTTCGGCGGCAGGTTCCGGGGTAGGGGCGGCCGTCGGGGCCCTCGGGGGGCGGGGCGCCCTCCTGGGGGGCGTCGAGGGCGGCGGCGATGTCCTTGCGGGTGCAGGTGCAGGGGTAGGCAAGGCCATGGGAACGAAGGGTTTTGAGGGCGGAGCGGTAGGCAGGGGCGCGGTCGGACTGGTGAAGGACGGGCTCGGGCCATGTCAGGCCGAGCCAGGCGAGGTCCTCGCAGATGGCGGCCTCGTATTCGGGGCGGGCGCGGGACTGGTCAAGGTCTTCTATTCGCAGGAGAAATTCGCCCCCGGCGGCGCGGGCGCAGTCATGGGCCAGCAGGGCGGAATAGGCGTGGCCCAGATGGAGATAGCCGTTGGGGGAGGGGGCGAAGCGTTCGGTTATTTGTGGCATTTCAATGCGTTGGCGGACGGCGGGGCGACAGCGGCCCGGAGCCTGGGGCGCGAGGGAAGCGCGGAGGGGCGGCGGGGTCAAGCTGGGGGCTGCGGGATCTGTGCGCAAGCCGTGCGCATCGCGTGCACAAGCCGTATGTACAATCATTGCGGAAACATTGACGCGCGCGCCGCGGCTTGACCCCGGCGTCGGCGCGGGATTGGCTGCGCGCCATGGTCGGACGCATCATCGAGACGGAGGCCTGTGTGGCCGAGGGGGCGGACTGGCTCGCCCGGCGCGAGCCGCGCTTCGCGGCCGCGCTGGAGGAGACGGGGCCGCTGCCGCTGCGCAGGCGCCCCGACGGGTTCGCGGCGCTGCTCTCGGCGATCGTCTCGCAGCAGCTTTCGGTGGCCGCGGCCGGAGGGATCTGGGCGCGGCTTGAGGCGGCGGGGGCGACGTCGCCCGAGGGGCTGGCGGGGCTCGACGACGACGCCCTGCGGGCCTGCGGGCTGTCGCGGCCGAAGATCCGGTATGCGCGCGCGCTGGCGGAGGCGAAGCTCGACTACGCCCGGCTGCGCGTCATGCCGGACGAGGAGGCGGTCGCGGAGCTGGTCGCCCTGCCCGGGATCGGGCGGTGGACGGCGGAGATCTACCTGATGTTCAGCCTCGGCCGGGCGGACGTGTTCGCTCCCGCCGACCTCGCGCTCCAGGAATCGGCGCGCATCCTGTTCGAGCTGCCGGAGCGGCCCTCCCCGAAGCCCTTCGCGGAGATGGCGCAGGACTGGTCCCCCTGGCGGGGGGTGGCGGCGCGGCTGCTCTGGTCCTACTACAGGGTCGCGAAGAACAGGGAAGGAGTCCGCTGATGGCGAAGCTGGAAGGCCCGGTGCGCGAGGCCCGCTCGGGGACGCGCGACGCGGT
>JBNJGE010000047.1:0-16811 GCA_051747505.1 Pseudomonadota bacterium
CCAGAGCGGCCACCAGTTCATCTTTCTTCAACGAAACACCCTCCGCTGTCGATTTGCTTCCTTGGTCAGCGTAGCCGACGCCCTCACAACACCGCGCACGGGCGTGATGTCAACCCGAAGCCGGCCGAAACCCCGTCATTCGCTGGAATCCAGCATGCCGCGAAGCTCATAAACGAGGTCCAGGGCCTGTCTCGGAGAAAGCTCGTCAGGAGCGATCTCCCTGAGCCGTTCCTCCACTCCAGAGCGATCTGCGGGCGTTGCGACAGCCGGCGGCGCGGCTGAGAACAGCGGCAGGTCGTCGATCAGCGCCATGCTTCGCGCGCCTCCGCCGCCGGCCCGCTCCCCCTCCTCCAGCGCCTCCAGCACCGTGCGGGCGCGCTCCACCACCGCCGGCGGCAGGCCGGCCAACCGCGCCACCTGCACGCCGTAGGAGCGGTCGGCGGCCCCCGGGCGGACCTCGTGCAGGAAGACCACGTCGCCTTCCCACTCGCGCACCGCCATGGTCGCCTTGCGAAGCCCCGCCAGTCGTTCCGACAGGGCCGTGAGCTCGTGGTAGTGCGTGGCGAAGAGGGTGCGGCAGCGGTTGACGTCGTGCAGATGCTCCAGCGTCGCCCAGGCGATCGACAGCCCGTCCCAGGTCGCCGTCCCCCGTCCGATCTCGTCCAGGATCACCAGCGCGCCCGGCCCCGCCTGGTTCAGGATGGCGGCGGTTTCCACCATCTCGACCATGAAGGTGGAGCGCCCGCGCGCCAGGTCATCAGCGGCCCCCACGCGGGAGAAGAGCTGGTCCACAATCCCGATCCGCGCGTCGCGCGCTGGCACGAAGGCGCCCGCCTGAGCCAGCATCGCGATCAACGCGTTCTGGCGCAGGAAGGTGGACTTGCCGGCCATGTTCGGCCCGGTCAGCAGCCAGACGGGCTGCGCGCCTGCGCCGTCGGCGCTCAGTTCGGCGTCGTTGGGGACGAAGGGCTGGCCGCCCTGCCGGCGAAGCGCCTGCTCGACCACCGGATGCCGGCCGCCTTCGATGGCAAAGGCGCGGGAGGCCTCGATGCGCGGGCGCGTCCAGTCCTGTTCGACCGCCAGCGCCGCAAGCCCGGCGGAAAGGTCCAGTTCGGCCAGCGCGCGCGCGGCGGCGGCGATGGCCGGCGCCGCGTCCAGCACCGCCTCGCGCAGGCTCTCGAACAGGCGCTTCTCGATCTCCAGCGCGCGCGTGCCCGCGTTGAGAATGCGCGCTTCCAGATCCGACAGCTCGACCGTCGTGAAGCGCACGGCGTTGGCCAGCGTCTGGCGGTGAATAAAGGTCTCCGAGAGCGGCGGCGCCATCATCTTCTCGGCATGGGCCGCGGTGGTCTCGATGAAATAGCCAAGCACATGATTGTGCTTAATCTTCAGGCTCGCAACGCCCGTCTGCCCGGCGTAGTCGGCCTGCATGCCGGCGATCACGCCGCGCCCCTCGTCCCGCAGCCGCCGGGCCTCGTCCAGCTCATCGTCCGCGCCCGGAGCGATGGCGCCCCCGTCGCGGACCAGAACGGGCGGCTCGGCGACCAGCGCCTCCTCCAGCCGGCCGCGCAGCTCGTCATGCCCCTCCATCGCCGCGCGGGTCCGGGCGAGGCGTTCGGGCAGGTCCTCGGCCGCCAGCCGGTCCGCCAGCGCCTGCGCCTGGCCCAGCCCGTCACGGATCGCCGCCAGGTCCCGCGGGCCGCCCCGCCCCAGCGCGAGGCGCGAGAGCGCGCGCTCCATCTCCGGCGTCCGGCGCAGGGCCTCCCGGACGTCTTCGGCCAGCCGCGCGTCCTCGACCAGCGCCTGGACCGCGTCCAGCCGGGCGGCGATCTCCGCGCGGTCGGTGGCGGGGGCGGAGAGGCGCGTCTCCAGCAGCCGCGCCCCCGCCGCCGTCACCGTCCGGTCGGCGGCCGCCAGCAGAGAGCCCTCGCGCCCCCCCGACATGGCGCGGACGATCTCCAGGTTGCGGCGCGTGGCCGCATCGATGCGCATCACCCCGCCCGGCGCCTCCGCCGCCGGCGGCTTGATCATCGGCAGCTTCCCGCGCTGGGTCAGCTCGACATAGGCCACAACCGCCCCCATGGCCGCGAGCTGGGCGCGGGAGAAGCCGCCGAAGGCGTCCAGCGCCTTCACACCGAACAGCCGCTCCAGCCGCCCCCGCGCGCCCTCGCTGTCGAAGCTCGCGCGGGCCAGCGGCGTGGGCGCGGCGCCGATTTCCGCGACACGCTCGGCCAGCCGCTCGTCCGCCTCCGCTCCCTCGGGGACCAGAACCTCCGAGGGGGAGAGGCGAGCCAGAGTCGGGCCCAGCGCGGCCTGCGGGCAGTCCGCAACATGGAAATCGCCGGTGGAGACGTCGATCCACGCCACCGCCCCCTCCCCCCGGATCTCCGCCCAGGCGGCAAGATAGTTGTGCCGACGCGCGTCCAGCAGCGCGTCCTCGGTCAGCGTCCCCGGCGTGACGAGGCGGACCACGTCGCGCTTCACCACGGCCTTCGAGCCGCGCTTCTTCGCCTCCGCCGGATCCTCCAGCTGCTCGCAGACCGCCACCCGGAAACCCTTGCGGATCAGCTGGCTGAGATAATTCTCGTGCGAATGGACGGGCACGCCGCACATGGCGATGTCCTGGCCCAGATGCTTGCCCCGCTTGGTCAGGGCGATGTCGAGCGCGGCGGCGGCCTGGACGGCGTCATCGAAGAAGAGCTCGTAGAAATCGCCCATGCGGTAGAACAGCAGGGCGTCGGGATGGCGCGCCTTGATCTCCAGATACTGCGCCATCATGGGCGTGACCGCGCCCTGCGCGCCGCCCGCCGCCTCCGCCTGCCCGCTGTCGTCCCGCGCCGTCATGGCAGGCGCGATAGCATGCGGGCCGCGCAGGGCGGAAGAGGCCGCGCGCCCGCCGCAGGGCGCACGGAAGGCGGAAGCAAGGGGGGCTCGACGGCCCCGGCGAACCGCCGCGCCCGGTTTCGCGCGCGAAACGCCGTTCAGGCGGCCATCGCGGCGCGGCGATAACCCGCCGCCTCCGCTATCTGCGCCCGTCCGACGGCCTCCAGCCCCGCAAGGTCCGCCAGCGTCCGCGCGATCCGCAGCACCCGCGACATCCCCCGGGCCGAGAGCGCCAGCTTCTCCGCCGCCCGCGCCAGCAGGTCCCGGGCCTCGCCGTCCAGCCGCGCGGCCTCCTCCAGCGTCTCGCCGTCCGCGAGAGCGTTCAGGCGAATGGGAAGACCCATATCCTCGTAGCGCGCCCGCTGCATCTCCCGCGCCGTGGCGACGCGCTCGGCCACCGCCGTGGAGGGCTCGCCCGCAGGCAGACGGGCGAGCTCCGAGGCCGGTATCGTCGGCGTCTCCACCAGCAGGTCGATGCGGTCAAGCAGCGGACCGGAGATGCGGGACTGGTAGTCGATGGCGCATTTCGGCGCCCGTGAGCAGGCCCGCCCGGGAATTGCGAGGTTGCCGCAGCGGCAGGGGTTCATCGCCGCGATCAGCTGAACCCGGCTCGGATAGCGGGTGTGCGCGTTCGCCCGCGCCACCACGGTCTCCCCCGTCTCCAGCGGCTGGCGCAGGCTGTCGAGCGCCCCACGCGCGAACTCCGCCAGCTCGTCGAGAAACAGCACGCCGTTATGCGCCAGGCTGATCTGCCCCGGCCCCGCCCGCCGTCCGCCCCCGACCAACGCGGCCATGGAGGCGGAGTGGTGCGGGTCCACGAACGGTCGCACGCGAGAGAGGCGGCCCTCCTCGATCTCCCCGGCGACGGAGCGGATCATGGACAGCTCCAGCGCCTCCTCGGGGCTGAGCCGCGGCAGGATGCCCGGCAGGCGGCGCGCGAGCATGGACTTGCCCACGCCGGGCGGCCCGATCATCAACATGTTGTGCCCCCCCGCCGCGGCGATCTCGAGGGCGCGGCGCGCCTTCTCCTGCCCTCGAACATCGGCAAGGTCGCGAGACGCGGCCGGCTCCTCCTCCTCGGCCGGCTCGGGCCGCGGGAGGGCCTGACGGCCGGTGAGGTGATTGACCAGCGCCATCAGCGACTCGGGCGCCGCCACCTCCGCCGCGCCGACGATCGCCGCCTCGGGCCCGTTCGCCGCGGGGCAGACCAAAGCCCGGCCGGAGGCCGCGGCCGCCACGGAGGCCGGCAGGACGCCAGGCGTGGCGGCCACCCGCCCGTCCAGCCCGAGTTCGCCCATCGCGATCACGCCGGCAGCGTCCTCCTTGGGAACCACCCCCATCTCGGCCAGCAGCGCCAGCGCGATGGGCAGGTCGAAATGCGCCCCCTCCTTGGGCATGTCGGCGGGGGCGAGATTTACGACGATGCGCTTGGGGGGCATGGTCACGCCCATGGCCGACAGCGCGGCGCGCACCCTTTCGCGCGATTCGGCGACGGCCTTGTCCGGCAGGCCCACGAGATGGAAGGCCGGAGTGCCGGGCGAAAGCTGGCACTGCACGTCGATCTCGCGCGCCTCGATCCCCTCGAAGGCCACGCTGAAGCATCTCGAGACCATCCGGGCCGCCTCCTCACCGCGTCGTGGGAGGCCATGCGACCCGCTCAGGGTTAATCGCGCGTTAAGCCCGGCGCATGGCGTCAACGCGCCGGCGCAGGCCGATCAGCTCCGCGCCGCGTCCCGCCTGGTCTCCACCGCCTCCCAGAAGCGGGCGGCGACGTCGGTCCCGTCGAAACGCTCCATCTCCTGCAGACCCGTGGGCGAGGTGACGTTGATCTCCGTCAGCCGCCCGCCGATGACGTCGATGCCGACAAAGAGCAGCCCGCGCTCGCGCAGGACAGGGCCGATGCGCCTGCAGATCTCCAGATCGCGGGCGTCCAGCACCGCCTTTTCGGGGCGCCCGCCCACATGCATGTTCGACCGGGTCTCCCCCTTTTCGGGGACGCGGTTGATGGCGCCGACCGGCTCGCCCTCGATCAGGATGACCCGCTTGTCGCCCTTCTCCACCGCCGGCAGGAAAGCCTGGGCGATCAGGGGCTCGCGGTTGATGCCGGTGAAGAGCTCATGCAGCGAGGCGAGGTTGCGGTCGGACTCGGGGAGGCGGAACACGCCCGCGCCGCCGTTGCCGTAGAGCGGCTTGAGGATGATGTCGCCGTAACGCTCCTTGAAGGCGCGCAGATCGGCCAGCGTGCGCGCCAGCATGGTCGGCGGCGAGAGGTCGGGGAAGTCGAGAACCAGAATTTTCTCGGGGCAGTTGCGCACCCAGAAGGGGTCGTTGACCACCAGCGCCTTGGGATGGACGCGCTCGAGGAAATGCGTGGTGGTGACATAGGCCATGTCGAAGGGCGGGTCCTGGCGCAGCAGGATCACGTCCATGTCCTCGAGCTTCACGCGCTCCCGGTCGCCGAGGACGAAATGGTCGCCGCGACGCCGGCGCACCTCAAGCGGCCAGCCCACGGCCTTCACCGCCCCCTCGTCCCAGATGAGCGAGTCCGGATTGTAGTAGAAAAGGCGATGGCCCCGCTCCTGCGCCGACTCCGCCATGCGGAAGGTGGTGTCGGCGTCGATGTCGATGCTGTCGATCGGATCCATCTGGATCGCAACGGAAAGGCTCATGCCCGCTCTCCAATCCCCGCGCCGGGCGCGCGGGCGAGAAGTCAGCACGGCCCCTTGGCGGGGTCAAGCGCGGGCGGGACGGGGAGGATCAGGCGAAGGCGTTCTCGCGGACCTCGAGCCCGCCCTGCCGGTCGCACAGGACGAGATCGAGCCGAAGATCGGTCCCGTTCAGACCGGCGAGGTCGAGCCAGCGCAGGGCGGCGGCCTCCAGCCGGGCCCGCTGGGCCGGGCTGACGGCGCCCGCGGCTGCAACGAGGCTGCGCCGCGCCTTGACCTCCACGAAGACATGCAGGCCTGGACGGGCGAGGATCAGGTCGATCTCGCCGCCGCCATGGAGCCGGTCCGCGCGCCAGTTGCGCGCGACCAGCCTCCAGCCATCCGCGAGGTAGCGGCGCAGCGCCCGATCCTCGGCCGCGCGGCCGGCCCGCTGGGCCCCGCGCCCGCGCAAGCGGCTCCGGGCAACGCCGGTGGGCGGCGGCGGGGCGAGCGCCCCGCGGACGGCCGGCAGACTTTCGGAGAAGCGTGGATCTGACATTCGGAAAGGGATAGCCGAAACCGGTTACGAACGCGTTTCCGAAAGCTCGAGGGCGCGGGCGTAGACCTGCCGGCGCGGCAGGCCTGTCTCCGCCTGCACGCTGCGCACCGCGTCCTTGAGACTCTCCCGCGCCAGCGCCGAGCGGAGGCGGTCATCGAGGGACGCCTCCGCGGCCGCGCTCCGCGCCTCGGCGGTGGGCGGCGCGACCACCAGAGCGATCTCGCCCCGAGGCGGCGCCTCCTCCTTGAGGGCCGAGGCCAGCTCGCCGAGCGTGCCGCGGCGCACCTGCTCGAAGCGCTTGGTCAGCTCCCGGCAGAGCGCGGCCTCCCGGTCAGCGCCCAGGGTCTCCGCCATGTCGGCGAGCGCCTCGGCCGTCCGCCGCGGGCTCTCGAGAAAGACGAGCGTGGCGGGCGTGGCGGCCAGCTCGGCGAGCGCGGCTTGCCGGGCGGCGGTCCTGGGCGGGAGGAAGCCGGCGAACAGGAAGCGGTCGGTGGGCAGGGCGGAAAGGCTCAGCGCGGTCAGAACGGCGCTCGGCCCCGGCTCGGCGGTCACCGGCAGGCCCTCGGCCGTCGCGGCGCGCACCAGCTTGTAGCCGGGATCGGCGATCAGGGGCGTGCCCGCGTCCGAAGCCAGCGCCACGCTCTCCCCGGCGCGCAGGCGCGCCAGCAGGGCGGGTCGCGCGGCCTCGCCGTTGCGGTCGTGATAGGCGATCAGCGGCCGGCCGGCGACGGGGACGCCGTGGATCTCCATCAGCCGGCGCAGCGTGCGGGTGTCCTCGGCCGCCAGCGCGTCGGCGCGCGCCAGAACGTCCAGCGCGCGCAGGGTGATGTCGGCGGCGTTGCCGATCGGGGTCGCCACCAGATGGAGGCCGGGGGCCAGCGGCTCGCACGGCGCGCCGTCCGGCGCGGTCCGTGGCGCGGAAGCCTCATCCGGGCGCGGGGCCGCGGCGCGCGCCTTTTTCCCGCTGCGTTTCGCGGTCATAGTCTCTCACGATGGCAGGCCGTCGCCGCGGAAAAGGGCGCGAGGCGGCGCGGACGAAATTTCGGAGAACCGATGATGGGCGCGCAGGCGAGCGGACTCAATGGCGCAAGGCGGCGGCGCGGGGCGATCCGGGCGGTCGCCGCCCTTGCGGCCGCGGCGGCGCTGGCGGGATGCGCGCAGCCGCGGGCTCCCGAGTCGGCGCCGGTCGCGCAAGCGCCCAGCGCCTCCGCCCCCAGCGCGCCGCAGCCTGGCGAGGGAGGGCGCGTCGCGCTCTCCGCCCCCGCGCCGGTCACCCTGCTGCTGCCGCTCAGCGCGGAGTCTCGCCCCGTTCGGACCGCAGCGCGGGACATGGCGGATGCCGCGCGCCTTGCGCTGGCGGACCGGCCCGGGCTTGTCCGCCTGGAGGTCCGCGACACCGGCGGCACCCCCGGGCGCGCGGCGGCCGCTGCGCGCGACGCCGCCGGGCGCGGCGCGGCGCTGATCCTCGGCCCGCTCTACGGCCGCAACGCCGAATCCGCCGGCGAGGCCGTGGCGGCCGACGGGCTCAACCTGATCAGCCTCTCCAACACCCCCTCGGTCGCGGGCGGCAATGTCTGGCTGATCGGACGCATGGCGCGGACCCAGACCGACCGCATCCTTGGCCACGCCGCGCAGGAGGGCCGGCGGCGCGTGGGCCTCTACTACCCGGACACCGCGGCGGGCGAGGAAGCCCGCGAGGCGGCGGAAGCGGCCGCCGAGCGCCTCCGCCTGCGCCTTGCGCCGGTGATGGCCTATCCGCGCAGCTTCGAAGGCATCCAGGACACGGCCCGAAGCTATGCCGAGGCCCACAAGGCCGCCGGCGCGCAGGCCGCGCTGCTGCCGGATTCGGGCCAGGGGCTGGTCTCGGCGGCCTCCTTCCTGCGCTATCACGACGTCGGGGCGCAGAACGGCCTGCTGCTGGGCCTCGCCTCCTGGGGCGCGCCCGGGATGGAGCGGGAGTCCTCGATGGTCGGCGGCCGCTTCGCGGCGCCGGAGCCGGAGCGGTTTGCCGCCTTCGCCCAACGGTTCGAGGCGGCCTATGGGCGCAAGCCGGCTGAACTCTCCTGGCTGGGCCATGATGCGGCGGCCGCGGCCGCGGAGATGATGGTCCGCGCCCGGCGCGCGGAGGACGAACGCCCCTTCGGCGCGGAGGACATCACCGACCCCGGGGGGTTCCGGGGCGCGGCGGGCCCCTTCCGCTTCACCGCGGACGGGCTCAACCGGCGCGCGCTGGCCGTCGTCGAAATGGGCCGCGACGGCTTGGTCGTCCTCGAACCCGCCCCGGGAGCGGCCGCGCCCGCGGAGCCGGGCGTCTGAGCGCGATGGCCGCGCCGGAGGACGCCCGCAACACGCTCGCCGAAGCGCCGCCCGAGACCCGGCCCGGTCCCGGAGCTCCCCCCGCCGGAGCAGCCGGACCGATGCTGATCCGCCCCGGCGCCGAGATCATCGACGCGGCCTCCGTGCTCTCCCGCCTCGCCGAGACGGCCGACGCTGCGGCGGGCGAGGGGCGCGAGGCGCAGCGGACGGAATGCGCCAAGGTCCTGCGGGACGCTCTTGAAACAGGGCGCGCGGCCATCGAGACGGCCTTCGAGGCCGACCCCTGGGCGGGGCCGGCGGCGGCGCGCTCCGTCGCCTGGCTGACGGACGAGATCGTGCGGCTCGCCCTCGAGGTCGGGCTGCGCTGGCTGCACCCCAACCCCAACCCCACCGAGGGCGAGCGGCTGGCGGTCCTGGCTGTCGGCGGCTACGGCCGGTTCGAGATGGCCCCCTGGTCGGACGTGGACCTGCTCTTCCTCACGCCCTGGAAGCGGGCCCCCTGGGTGGAGAGCCTGGTGGAATCGGTGCTCTACCTGCTCTGGGACCTGCGGCTGAAGGTCGGCCATTCCACGCGCACCGCCGACGACTGCCTTCGGCTGGGCAAGGCGGACATCACCATCCGCACCGCGCTTCTGGAGCATCGCTTCGTCTCCGGCGACCGGGAGCTCGCGGAGGTCCTGGACCAGCGCCTGTGGGACGAGCTCTTCTCAAAGACCGGTTCGGAGTTCGTGGAGGCCAAGCTCGACGAGCGCGCCCAGCGCCATGAGCGGCACGGCGGCTCGCGCTACCTGCTCGAACCCAACGTGAAGGAGAGCAAGGGCGGCCTGCGCGATCTGCAGACCCTGTGGTGGATCGCGAAATACATCCACCACGCGGATTCTCCGCGCGATCTGGTCGAACGCGGCGTGTTCACGGAGGATGAGGTGGCCGTCTTCACCGAGGCCGAGGCCTTCCTGTGGACCGTGCGCTTTCACATGCACTACCTCTCCCGCCGCGCCAACGAACAGCTCAGCTTCGACATACAGGTGGACGTGGCCCGGCGGCTGGGCTTCGAGGACGCGGCCGGCCAGCGCGGCGTGGAGCGCTTCATGCAGCGCTACTTCCAGCACGCCAAGGCGGTGGGGGAGCTGACGCGCCTGTTTCTCTCCCAGCTGGAGGACGCCCACGTCAAGAAACGCCCCGGCCTGAGCGGGCTGATGAAGGCGCTGAGCTTCGGGGGGCGCTCCCTGCCCGGGCCGTTCAGGATGCGGGGCGGGCGCATCGACGTCCGCGACGAGGACGCCTTCGCCGCCGACCCGGTCAACATCCTGCGCATCTTCGAGATCGCCCTGCGCTCGGGCGCGCTGATCCACCCCAACGCGATGCGGCTGCTGGCGGCCAGCCTGCACCTGATCGACGACGACCTGCGCGCGGACGAGACCGCCAACCGCATCTTCCTGCACCTGCTGGTGGACTCCGGCGACCCGGAGCGGGCCCTGCGGCGCATGAACGAGACCGGCGTGCTGGGCGCCTTCATCCCCGAATGGGGGCGCATCCACGCCATGATGCAGTTCAACATGTACCACCACTACACGGTGGACGAGCACACGATCCTGGCGGTCTCGATCCTCGGCCGGATCGAGCGCGGGGCGCTGAAGGAGGATCTGCCCGTCGCCTCCGGCATCCTCGCCCAGGACGTGGACCGCACGGCGCTCTACGTCGCCACGCTGCTGCACGACATCGGCAAGGGGCGCGAGCGCGACCATTCCGAGGTCGGCGAGGAGATCGCGCGGGAGCTCTGCCCGCGACTCGGCCTCGATGAGGCGCAGACGGAGACGGTCGCCTGGCTGGTGCGCCATCACCTGCTGATGTCGGACATAGCGCAGAAACGCGACATCTCCGACGCCGCCACCGTGAGAGCCTTCGCCGAGGAGGTCCGAACGCCGTCGCGCCTCAATCTGCTTCTTGTGCTGACGGCCTGCGACATCATGGCCGTGGGTCCGGGAACCTGGAACAACTGGAAGGCGCAGCTTCTGCGCACCCTTCACCGCCGCACGCGCGAGCTGATGACCATCGGTTCCGACAGCCAGAGCCGGACGGAGCGGCTCCAGGAGGCCCAGGAGGCCCTCCGCGCCGCCCTGCCCGACTGGCCGGAAGAGGAGATCGAAGCAGAGATGGAGCGGCACTACCCGCCCTTCTTCCTCGGCATGTCGCCCGAAACCCAGGCCACCTTCTTCCGCCTGCGGCGGATGGAGAAGGAGGGCGAAGTCGCCTCCGACATCACCGCGGACGAGAGCCGGGACGCCACGCGCGCCTGCTTCTTCATGGCGGATCATCCGGGCCTCTTCAGCCGGCTGGCCGGGGCGCTCGCGCTGGCGGGCGCGAATGTGGTGGACGCGCGGACCGTGACCACCACGGATGGATATGCCTGCTCGGTCTTCTGGATCCAGGACGACGACGGCAGCCCCTACGACCCTGCCCGGCTGGACAAGCTGCGCAAGACCATCGACCGCACGCTGAAGGGCGAGGTGGTGGCGCGCGACGCCCTCAAGCCCAAGCGCAAGGTAAAGAAGCGCGAAAGCAAGTTCCGGGTGCCCACGCGCGTGACCTTCGACAACGCCTCCTCCGACCTCTACACGGTGGTGGAGGTGGACACGCGCGACCGCGTCGGCCTGCTCTATGACCTCACCCGAGCCCTGGCCGCGTCCAACGCGACGATCGCCTCGGCCATCATCGCCACCTATGGCGAGCAGGCGGTGGACGTGTTCTACATCAAGGACCTGTTCGGCCTGAAGATCACCTCCGCAACCAAGATGCGCACCATCGAGACCCGCCTGCGCGAAGCGATCGAGGCCGCCGCCGACAGCGCGGACGGCTGAGGCCGTGGCGGGGGAGAGGGCGCCGGCGCGCAAGGCAACGCGCCTGCTGAGGGCCTTCGCGACGGTCGGCGGCTGGACCATGGGCAGCCGCATCCTCGGCTTCGCCCGCGACATCCTGATCGCCGCGACGCTGGGCGCGGGGCCGGCGGCGCAGGCCTTCGTGGCGGCCTTCACCCTGCCCAACCTGTTTCGACGCTTCTTCGCCGAGGGCGCATTCAACACCGCCTTCGTGCCCATGTTCGCCCGTCGGCTGGAGACGGAAGGGACGGAGGCCGCGCGCGACTTCGCGGAGCAGGCGATGGCCGCGCTGGGAGCGCTGCTGCTGGTCTTCACGCTGCTCGCCCAGCTGGCGATGCCTGCGCTGGTGCTGGCGCTCGCCTCGGGCTTCGCGGGCGACGTGCGCTTCGACCTGTCGGTGACGTTCGGGCGCATCGCCTTTCCCTATATCCTGTTCATCTCGCTCGCCGCGCTTCTGTCGGGCGTGCTGAACTCGCTGGGACGCTTCGCGGCGGCGGCCGCCGCGCCCGTCCTGCTGAACCTGATCCTGATCGGGGCGCTGGGACTGGCCGCCGGCGGCGTCTTCGACCCCCTGGCGCCCGAGGGCGCCGTCGCCGGCTACGCCGACGGACTTGCTCTGGTCTGGGGCGCCGCGGCGGCGGGCGTGGCTCAGATGGCGCTTGTCTGGCGCGCGGCGGCCCGGGCTGGCGTGCCCGTGCGCCTGCGCCGCCCGCGGCTGACCCCCGCCATCCGGCGCCTCGCCGCGGTCGCCTTCCCCGCCGCTCTCGCCGGCGGGGTCATGCAGATCAATCTCGTGGTCGGCCGCCAGGTGGCGAGTTGGTTCGAAGGCGCGGTCGCCTGGCTCTACTACGCCGACCGGCTCTACCAGCTGCCCCTGGGAGTCATCGGCGTGGCCATCGGCGTGGTGCTTCTGCCCGAGCTTTCCCGGCGGCTCTCCAACGAGGACCACGCCGGGGTGCGCGACGCCGTCGGCCGCTCCAGCGAGTTCGCGCTGGCCCTGACCCTGCCCGCGGCGGCGGCGCTGATCGTGGCGCCGGGGCCGATCGTGAGCGTGCTTTTCGGCCGCGGCGCCTTCGGGGCCGAGGACGCCCAGGCCACCGCCCTGGCCGTCGCCGTCTACGGCGCCGGTCTGCCGGCCTTCGTGATGATGAAGATCTACCAGCCCCTCTATTTCGCGCGCGAGGACACGCGCACCCCCTTCCGCTACGCTCTCTGGGGAATGGGCGTGAACGCGGTGGCGGCGGTGGGGCTGGCGCCCCTGATCGGCTTCATCGCCTGCGCGCTGGCCACGACCCTCTCGGCCTGGGTCAACCTGGCCCTGCTCTGGCGCGGCGCCCGGCGCTTCGGAGAGGAGGCGCGCCCCGACGCCCGCCTGCGCGCGCGCCTGCCGCGGATCGCGCTGGCGAGCCTTCTGATGGGAGCAGTCTGCTTCGGGCTCGCCGAGCTTCTGAGCCCCTGGCTGGCGCAGCCCGGCCTGCGTTGGGCTGCGCTGGCGGCGCTGGTGGGCGGCGGCCTGGCGATCTATTCGGCGGCGGTTCTGACACTGGGCGGGGTGCGCCTGGCCGATCTCAGGGCCTCGCTGCGGCGAGGGGGAAGCGGCTAGATCGGCGCGGCCGCGTCAGGCGCGCGGCACCACCGCCCAGCCCGCGATCCAGCCAACCACGAAGCCGCCCAGATGCGTCTGCCAGGCCAGCAGCCCGCCCATCGCCACCGCGAGAATGACGTTGATCATCACCAGCGCGAAGATGGTCGCAAGGAAGCTTCGCATCGACCCCGCCTGCGGCCTGCGGGTGATGAAGGCGAACTCCGCATATTTCAGAACCCCGATCAGACCGAACACCACCCCGGAGGCCCCGACCATCGGCCCGTCCGACTGCGCCAGAAGCCCATAGGTCACGGACCCGCCCGCCGCCGTCACCGCGAAGAACAGCGGGAACCAAGGCGCCCCGAAGATGCGCAGCACCAGCAGGCTCAGGCCCAGGAAGGCGGCGGTGTTGAGCGCCAGATGCGTCAGCCCCCCATGCAGGAAGGCGTAGGTGATCAGCGTCCATGGCACCTGGGTTGGCGCGCGCTCCCCGGAGATCCAGCGCTCCCACCAGGGGTCGTAGAAGGAGAAGACCGAATAGGCCTCCCACCGCAGATTCGGGGCCAGCAACCCGAGATCCGACAACTGGAACACCAGTTCGATCAGCGCGAAGACCGCCGCGAAGGCGAAGGCGACCGCGCGGTGATGCGGCTGGATCGGCGGCAGGGGCGGGAACTGGAACATCGGGCCTCGCGATTGATCCGCCCCCGGGAAGGGAGCGCCGGAACCTCGGTCTGACGCAGCCGCGGCGGGGGCGCGTCTTGACCGCCCTCCCCCCGCGCCGCATAAGGCCCGCGCCCGGCCCCCGGGCGCCGGCGCGCGATGCAGGAGGAACAGGAGAATGAGCGAAGCGCAAGAGGCCGCCCGCGTTTCCACCCCCGTGGCGGAGAGCCACCACGCGCGCCGCGTGTTCTCGGGCGTGCAGCCGACCGGAAACCTGCATCTGGGCAACTATCTCGGCGCCGTGAAGCGCTTCGTCCAGCTCCAGGACGAGTGGGAGTGCGAAAAGCTCTACTGCATGGTGGACCTGCACGCGCTGACCGTGAACCCGGACCCCGGGGAACTGCGCCAGGCCACGCGCGAGCTCGCCTGCGCCTTCATCGCCTGCGGCCTGGACCCGAAGCGTTCCATCCTCTTCAACCAGTCCCAGGTGGCCGAGCATGCCGAACTGGCCTGGGTGTTCAACTGCGTCGCCCGCGTGGGCTGGCTCAACCGCATGACCCAGTTCAAGGAGAAGGCCGGCAAGAACCGGGAAGCCGCCTCGGTCGGCCTCTACGCCTATCCGACGCTGATGGCCGCCGACATCCTCTCCTACAAGGCCACGCACGTCCCCGTCGGCGAGGACCAGAAGCAGCACCTGGAGCTGGCGCGCGACATCGCGGACAAGTTCAACCACGACTACGACGCGCCCGACTTCTTCCCCCTGACCGAGCCGATCATCGAGGGCGCCGGCGCCCGCGTGATGAGCCTGCGCGACGGCACCAAGAAGATGTCGAAATCCGAGGCCTCGGACATGTCGCGCATCAACCTGACCGACAACGCCGACGCCATCGCCCAGAAGTTCCGCAAGGCGCGCACCGACCCCCACCCCATGCCCGCAAGCCTGGAGGAGATGGAGGAGCGGCCCGAGGCGCGGAACCTGATCGGCATCTACGCCTCCCTGGCCGACCGGCAGACCGTCAACGTGGTGGAAGAATGGGCGGGCAGGCCTTTCTCCGAGTTCAAGCCCGCCCTGGCGGAGCTGGCGGTCGAGGCGCTCGCCCCGATCAATGCGCGCATGCGCGAGCTCGCCGCCGACACGACCGAAATCGACCGCATCCTCGCCGACGGGGCGGAGCGGGCCGCGGCCATCGCCGGCCCGGTCATCGAGGAGACCTACGACAAGGTCGGCCTGCTGCGCACACGGCGCTGAAGGGGGGCGGGCGCGCGCCCGCTCAGCCCTTCAGAAACCGCTTCTCCAGCATGCAGTGCACGCCCTTGTTGCCGTTGACGGTCTGCGTGATCCGCAGATCTGCGGCGAGCGAGCACAGAGTGTAGGCGTCCTCCCGGCTCAGTCCGGCGCGCTCGACCAGCAGGTGTATCATGTCGCGCAGGGCCCGGACCACGCACTGGTCCAGATCCGGGTCGAAGCCCATGGTGATGACATGGGTCGGCGTCTCCGCCTGCGGATAACACAGCTCCAGGTCCCGGCGCAGCACCAGCTCGAAATCGCCCGACAGCGCCGTCTCGATGGCGGTGACGTTCACCTCCCCGTCGCCCTGGGCGCCGTGCCCGTCGCCGCAGGAGAACAGCGCGCCCTCGGCATGCACGGGCAGGAACAGCGTCGTCCCGGCCACCAGCTCCTTGTTGTCGATGTTGCCGCCATGCGCCCGGGGCTGGATGGAGCTGATCCGCCCCCAGACAGGCGGCGGCGCCACCCCCATCACCCCGAAGAAGGGCGCGAGCGGCAGGGTCAGGCCCCAGGACAGGCGCGCCGTCCCGGCCTCGGCGTCGAGCGGAATGTGGCTGCGATAGGGCCGCGGGAAGTCCTCGGGCAGCGTGCCGGAGAGCGGGCGGATGAAGTTGTAGCCCCAGTCCTGCAGCAGGCGGATGTCGCGTATCCGCACCTCCAGCACGTCCCCGGGCTTCGCGCCCTCCACCGCCACGGGGCCGGTCAGGATGTGGCCGGGCAGCATCCGCTCGGCCCGGGCGTGGATGTCGCGCAGGGCTTCGGGCACGTGGAAGCCCTCGGGCGGCAGGACGTCCGGACCGCCGGAGACGGTGTCGATCGTCACCGTATCGCCGCTCTTCACCGTCAGGACGGGCTCGAGCGCGGCTTCGAACCAGCCCCAGTGGCAGGTCTCGACGCCGGCTTGCAGGTGATGGCCGGACATGGGCGGGCTCCTTTTCCGGGCTCGCGGCGGCGCGAGAGGGCGCCGCCGCGCAGGGCTCAGGGATGCGGGCCCCAGGGGGCGGGGTTCAGCAGCTGCACCTCCTGCCCCTGGAGCAGCGGGCGGAGCTGGACGGCGAAGTCCATGAAGTCCTTGTCCGAGAAAAGCCGCTTCCAGTGGGCGCGCCGGTCGGCGTCGTCGTCGAACTTCCAGAGATGGACAAGCTGGTGCAGCGGCCCGGTGTCGGAGACGAAATACCCCACCAGCTTCTTGTCGAAGCCCCCGGCCTCCAGCGCCGGCCAGCCGAGTTCGCCATAAAGGCGAAGGACCTCGGGCATCTTGCCCACGCCGACCTGGTAGGTGCGTTTCTCGTAAAGCGCCATGCGGTTTCCTCCCTGTTTCGGGCCGACGATAGCGGTGACGGGCGCGTCTGACCACGACCTTGCGGCGCGGGAGGGCGGGGGCTGGCGGAGCTTCGACGGCATCGCAGCGAAGGTGGAAACGGCAGCGAACGCCCCTCCGCAACAGAGCCGGGCCTCAGGCCTCCCCGGCCGACTTCTCCGCCTCCGCCCCGGCGCGGCCCGCCCGGCCGCGACCGCCGGACTCGCGGGCCGCTCGCGCCAGCGCGCGCACCCCGCGCGAGGCGGCCACGCTGCGCCGGGCGGCGTAATCCTCGTGATTCTGCTCCACATTCGCCGGGTCGTAGAGGTAGTTGACCATCGCGCCGCACGACTGCGCCAGACCGTTGGACGAGGTGTCGGCCCGCGCATGGATCTCGTGAACCCGGGCGCCATTGCCCAGATGGAACCGCGCGACCGCGTCGATCGGCTGGCCGTCCTCCCGCCGCTCCTCGAGCAAGTAGCGGGCGGCGAGGGCGCGCAGGGTCTCGGCCTGATCCTTCGACGGGGCCGCCCCGCTCTCCGCCTGCTTCAGAGTCCCGGCGGCGCGCGAATCCCCCGCCTCCGCGCGCTCCCGCAACCAGCGGGCAAGGCCCGGAATGGGCGAGAGGGTCACGAACTGCTTCAGATGCGGCAGCTCGCGCCCCAGAACCTCCACCACCTGCTTGATCAGGGAGTT
>JBNJGE010000047.1:16911-18272 GCA_051747505.1 Pseudomonadota bacterium
CCAGCGGGCAAGGCCCGGAATGGGCGAGAGGGTCACGAACTGCTTCAGATGCGGCAGCTCGCGCCCCAGAACCTCCACCACCTGCTTGATCAGGGAGTTGCCGAAGGAGATACCGCGCAGCCCCGCCTGGCAGTTGGAGATCGAGTAAAACACCGCCGTGTCCGCCTCCGCCGCGTCGAGCGACGCGCGCTGTTCCGACAGCAGCTCCTGGATCGAGCCGGGCACGCCGCGGGTCAGGGCGACCTCCACGAAGATCAGCGGCTCCTCCGGCATGGCCGGGTGGAAGAAGGCGAAGCAGCGCCGGTCCTCCGGGTCGAGCCGGCGGCGCAGGTCGTTCCAGCTGTGGATGGCGTGGACAGCCTCGTAGTCGATGATCTTCTCCAGCAGCCGCGCGGGGCTGTCCCAGTCCACCTGGCGCAGCACGAGGAAACCACGGTTGAACCAGGACCGGAAGAGATGGGCGAAGTCCAGGTCCACGCGGTCGAGATCGGGGCTGGATCTTGCCAGACGCAGCAGGTCCACGCGCATCCTCACCAGCTCCACAGTGGCGCCGGGGGCCTCGTTGAGGCGGCGCAGAAGCTCCTGGCGCGGGGGCTCGGCGGCCTGGCTTAGGCGAAACAGCGCCGTCCGGTCCGGCGCCTGGGCGTAGGCCCGCGCGGCCTGGGCCACGGCCTCGGCGTCCAGGTCCAGATCCTCGGCCAGCATCCGGAAGAAGGCGACCCGGCGTTCGTCGTCCAGCAGGCGGTAGCGGGCCAGCACCTCCTTGGCGAGTTTCAGACCCGAAACCTCTCCCCGCTCCGACAGCAGGGCGCGGCAGAGCTCGGGCATGGAGACGTTGCCCGACGGACGGAACTGAAAGCCGCGCCGCTCGAACAGGGTGGCCAGAAGATCGCCCAGGAATTGGCTCCGATCCATGCGAGTCGCACCTCCGATGCCTTGGAAATGGACGCAGGAGGGTGCGGGGGCGCGCGTGCCCGGTCAAGCCGGAGGGCGGGG
Source organism: Pseudomonadota bacterium (assembly GCA_051747505.1). Taxonomy (GTDB): domain Bacteria; phylum Pseudomonadota; class Alphaproteobacteria; order Rhodobacterales; family Rhodobacteraceae; genus Albimonas. The sequence goes on from JBNJGE010000047.1 coordinate 17,908, forward strand.
ACGCTTGCGCGCGGCCCCCGCCCGCGCGAAACTGACGCGCGACGCTCGCGCCGCGGGAGGACCGGCTTGCGCAAATTCCTGGTGGTCGTCGACGAGACGCCGGAGTGCCTCAACGCGATCCGCTTCGCCGCCCGCCGCGCGAAGAAGACCGGCGGCGGGCTGCAGATGCTGTTCGTGCTCCGCCCCGAGGAGTTCCAGCACTGGATCGGCGTCGGCGACCTGATGCGCCAGGAGGCGCGGGAGGCCGCCGAGGCCCGCTTCGAGGAGGTCGCGGGCAAGGTGATCGAGAATGTCGGCATCACGCCGGAATTCGTGATCCGGGAGGGCGAGGCGGCCGAGGAGGTCCTCGCCCAGATCCGCGACGA
>JBNJGE010000048.1:0-18102 GCA_051747505.1 Pseudomonadota bacterium
CGAGACGATCGACTACGGCCCCTGCGCCTTCATGGAGGCGTATCACCCGGACACGGTCTATTCCTCGATCGACCAGACGGGGCGGTATGCGTATCGCAATCAGCCGCGGATCGCGCAGTGGAACCTGGCGCAGCTCGCCCAGTGCCTGCTGCCGCTGATCGAGGAGACCCCGGAGGACGCGGTTCCGGCGGCGCAGGCGGCGATCGACCGGTTTCCGGAGCTCTACCAGGCCGAGTGGCTGCGGGCGTTCCGCGCCAAACTGGGGCTGGAGGCGGCGCGCGAGGAGGACGACGCGCTGGCCGAGGACCTGCTGAGCGCGATGGCCGACAACCAGGCGGATTTCACGGCGAGTTTCCGGGCGCTGTGCGACCTGCCCGCGGAGGGCGGGCCGGAGACGGACGAGGCGGCGCGGGGGCGGTTCGTGGACCCGACGGCGTTCGATGCATGGGCCGTGCGCTGGCGGGCGCGGCTGGGGCATGAGGCGCGGGGCGAGGACGCCCGGCGGGCGGCGATGCGGGGGGTCAACCCCGTGTATGTGCCGCGCAACCACCTGGTGGAGCAGGCGATCGAGGCGGCGCAGGGGGAGGGGGACCTGGGGCCGTTCGCGGAGCTTGTCGAGGTGCTCAGCCGGCCTTTCGAGGATCAACCGGGGCGGGAGGCGTATGCCCGGCCGGCGCGTCCGGAGGAGGCGGTGACGGCGACGTTCTGCGGGACGTGACCGGCTCGGCCCGCGGCCGGTGGGCCTCGTGGAGCAGACGCTCGGCGATCAGGTGGGTGAGGCGGTAGGCGAAGAGCGGGTTGTTGTAGTGCAGCCGGCGCATCTGCGTCTCCGTGATGGCGGAGATGCGGGCGGGGCCGCGGGCGCGCAGGGTGGCGGTGCGCAGGCGGTCGGGCGCGAAGAGGCCGATCTCCCCGACCAGCTGGCCGGGGCCGAGGACGGCGCCGACCTCCTCGACCTCCAGCTCTCCCTTCTCGATGACATACATCGCCTCGGCGCGGTCGCCCTTGCGGCAGAGGACCTCGCCGGGCCGGAGGCGCTGCAGGGAGCCGAAGGGGGCGAGCCAGGAGAAGTCGGGGTCGTCGCCGCGGGCGCCCGCGAGCTTCGCGGGCAGGCGCTGCATCTGGACCAGGCGGAGCAGGTTGAGGGGCAGCAGCGCGCCGTGGAGGACCAGGATGGGGGTCAGGCCGGCGGCGAGGGCGTAGGCGATGAAGGCGAGGTTGCTGGCCAGCGCGACGACGCGCAGGGTCAGCATGGTGCGCATGCAGAAGGTGAGGAAGACGGCGGCGGCGGCGAGGTAGCCGAGGACGTCGGGGTAGAGGGAGGCGAGGTCCATCGGGGGGAGGTCCGGCGGCCGCGGGGTCACCGGAGGTTAGGGGTGGGGGCGCGGTGGGGGCAAGGGTTGAGCTGCGGAGGTGCTGGTCCGGCCGTTCGAGGAGCAGCCGGGGCGGGCGCGGTATGCGGAGCCGGCGCGGCCGGAGGAGGCGGTGACGGCGACGTTTTGTGGGACTTGATCGCCATCGTAGGATTCTGCCACGAATAAGACTCGTAGCAGGTCGCTCCCGCAGTTGTTTCCGGATCTGAAATCGATGACTGTATATTTTCAACACGTTGGCGAAAAGGGAGGTGCGCGCGATTTTCCAAAGACAATTGGAGATAGGAAGGATGGCGTTGTCCAGTTTCAATTCTCAGAACTGGAGCCCCATCTCCGTGACCTCTCTCAAGAAGAGTTAAGCCGATTGAGGGAAACGCTGAAACGCGAATGTCCTGACGGTTTTCAAGTATGGGGAATTCCCAGCGGTGCCAAGAGTGTGTTGAGAGATTTGTCACGCAACGACGTTCTCTTGCTTCTTGAATCTGCAGGGTATGGTGGGGCGTTCGCGTATGCAGGAAAGGTGGTAGAGTTCCCCTCTCAGGAATGTTTTGAAATTTCTAGATACTTATGGGGTGAGGCACGGTTTCCACTTATCGTATTTTTAAAGGGGGAGATGACAGATTATACTTGGCGTGAGTTTTGCAAGCAATTTGGCTATAAATCAAACTGGAATCCAGCTGGGCAGACATATAGAATTGGAGAAGATAGGCTGCAAATTGCAGGAATTAAAAAAGACAGCGAAGTGCTTCGTTTGCTAATTGGTGAAAATCTTGAAAATGAGGGCGAAATTTACGACCCTGATGAATTTGGCGACCCGGCCGAGGAGTTTTTCTCTGAAATGGAGGGCCGTCTTTACCTAATTCAGCACATGCAAAAAGAGCGGTCTCTTCGGCTGGTCCGGGAATTCAAAAAGCGTCTCTTGGAATATTCATGCGAAATATGCGGGTTTGATTTTGAGAAAACATATGGATCTATTGGTGCTCAATTTATAGAAGCGCACCACGTCAACCCCTTGTCGGAGGCATCCGGTGAGCACGAGGTTAGTATAGAGGATCTAATTGCTGTCTGTGCCAACTGCCATAGAATGCTTCATCGGGAATACCCGTCCTTAACTCCAGAAGGGCTTCGTCAAAAATTGGTTGATGCACTTGAGAATAGAAGCATATTATAATAAAAAATTTTAGCCAATCCATCTCGTATGAAAATGCATTGGCCAACAATACAGCTTCTCACATCCCCCTTCGCATCTCCTCCCACCCCTTCGCAAGGTCGTCCCTGAACTCCGGCGCCGCCACGCCGATCAGCGCCTTGGCGCGGGCGTCGGCGTCCAGCCAGCGCAGGTCGGCCAGGCCGTGCTCCGTCACCACCACGTCCGCGTCGGCGCGGGGGATGGTGGCGAGGCCGCCGGGCTCGAGGCGGGGGACGATGCGGCTGTACTTGCCGCCTCCGGCGGTGGCGGGCAGGGCGATGACGGCGCGGCCACCCTCGGAGGCGCGGGCGCCGCGCTGGAAGTCGCCGGCGCCTCCGGTGCCGGAGATCTGGCGGCCGTTGAGCATCTCGGCGGTGGACTGGCCGAGGAGGTCCACGTTCAGGGCGGAGTTGATCGCCGTGAAGCGGGGGATGGCGGAGATCACGCGGAAGTCGTGGGTGTGGCGGACGGGCCTGTAGCGGATGCGGGGGTCGGGGCCGGCCTGCGCGTAGAGCTCGGCGGAGCCGACGAGGGTGTTGGTGGTGACGCCCCCGGAGAAGACGTCGCGGTCGAGCAGGGGGAGCATGCCGTCGAGGACGAGGCCGGCGTGGTAGGCGAGGCCGCGGTGGTCCGTCAGGGCCTCCATCATGGCCGCGGCCGCCTTGCCGATGCCCACCTGGACGGTGTCGCCGGGGCGGATGGTGTCGGCGATGAGGCGGGCGATCGTTCGCAGGTCGTCGGGGATGTCGCCGGGGTCGTAGGTGATGGGCGCCCGGGGGTCGGGCGGCTCGATCAGGGCGGCGAAGCGGTCCACGGGGATGCGGGGGGCGTCGGGGGGCGTGGGGGCCAGCGGGTTGATCTCTCCGATCAGCCGGGCGCCGGAGTCCAGCGCCGCCTCGTGAAAGTCGCAGGCGATGCCGGGGGTCACAAAGCCGTTCTCGGGCGGGGTGACCTGGAGGATGGCGGCGTCGAGGCGGGCGGGGCCCGACAGCCAGCGGTCGGCGTCGCGGTAGTGGAGGGGCATGTGGCGGATGCGGCCGCCCGTCCAGCCCTCGCGGAGCTGGGGGTGGATGAAGATGGCCTCGGCGGTCGCCTCGGGGACGCCCTCGGTCGGGTCGAAGCGGTTGACGCCGGGGAGCCAGACGCCGGCGAAGGTCAGGCCGCGGGCGCGGTCGGGGTCCTCGCGCAGGGAGGCGAGCGCGGCGGTGGGCTCGCCGGCGGCGCCGGAGAGCATGACGCGGTCGCCGGGGGCGAGGCGGGACCAGATCTCGGCGATGTCGGGCATGGGGGCCTCCCTGGCAATGGCGCGGGGAGGCTAGGGGATGGGGGACGGGTTGGCGAGGGGGCCTCAGCGGCGCCAGCGGGCGGCGGCGGCGTCGTCGGCTTCGCGGGCGTCCACCCAGCGGGCGCCGTCGGGGGTGGTTTCCTTCTTCCAGAAGGGGGCGCGGGTCTTGAGGTAGTCCATCAGGAACTCGGCGGCCTCGAAGGCGGCGGCGCGGTGGGGGGAGGCGGCGGCCACCAGCACGATGCGGTCGGCGGGCTTGAGGGGGCCGTGGCGGTGGATGACGGTGAGGGCCTGGAGGGGCCAGCGGGCGGCGGCCTCCTGCGCGATGTCGCGCAGCGCCTTCTCGGTCATGCCGGGGTAGTGCTCGAGCTCCATGGCCTCGATGGGGGTCGCGCCGGCGCGGTCGCGGACGAGGCCGGTGAAGGTGACCACGGCGCCGATGTCGGCGCGGCCCGAGGTCAGGCGGGCGACCTCCTCCGTGAGGTCGAAGTCGGCCTGCTGGACGGAGACGCGGAGCTCGGGGCCGGCGGTCACGGGGGTCAGCCGCCGGTGACGGGGGGGAAGAAGGCGACCTCGCGGGCGCCGGCGAGGGGGGCGTCGAACTCGGCGGCCTCCTGGTCGATGGCGACGCGCAGGGCGTCGAGGTCCTCGAAGGCGGCGGCGTAGCGGGGCTCGCGCGCGCGGAGCTCCTCCACCAGGGCCATGACGGTGGGGGCGTCGGTGGCGATGTCCTCGGAACTGCGGCCGATGCGCTCGCGCAGCCAGGCGAAGTAGAGGATCTGCATGGTCACTCCTTCATGGCCGGGCTGGCGAGGCCGCGGCGGAAATAGTCCCAGCCGGTGATCAGCGTCATGGCCCCGGCCAGCCAGAGCAGAATGAGCCCGGCGAGGCGGGCGGCCTCGGCGGCTCCATCGGGGATGTAGGGGGCCGGGGCCGGGGGCGGCAAGGCGCCGGGGTTCAGGCCGGCGAGGAGGAGCAGCGCGATGGCGGTCATCTGGGCGGCGGTCTTCCACTTGGCCATGACGGTGACGGGGACGGAGACGCGGCCGGCCAGGAACTCCCGCAGGCCGGAGACGGCGACCTCGCGCAGCAGGATGGCGGCGGCGGGGAGGATGACCCAGGGGTCGGGGCCCGAGAGCATCAGCAGGACGGCGAGCGCGGTCATCACCATGGCCTTGTCGGCGATGGGGTCGAGCATGCGGCCGAAGGGGGTGATCTGGTCCCAGCGGCGGGCCAGCCAGCCGTCCAGCCAGTCGGTGACCGAGGCGGCGGTGAACAGGACGAGGGCGGCGAGATCCGCGTCCGGGCGGGGCAGGACGGCGAAGACCAGCGCCACGCCCGGCGCGGCGACGAGGCGGAAGATGGTGAAGATATTGGGCAGGGTCAGCGTCATGGGGCCCTCCTTCCGGCCGGGGCGCGGCGGAGTCAACGCGAGGCGGCGGGCGGGCGCAAGGGGACGTTGACCTGTCTCAAGGCGCGGGGGGCGGGGCGGGGCGATGTGAGGCGCAGCCGATCCCGAAGACAAGGAGGCCGCGGCATGGACTGGGCGGATTTTCTCGACGACACCAACGGGCAGCTGGCGGAGCTGCGCGCGGCGATGCCGGAGGCCGCCAAGGGCTTCGGGGCGCTGGCGAAGGCGGCGACGGCCTCCGCGGCGCTGGAGCCGAAGCACAAGGAGCTGATCGCGGTGGCGATCGGGGTGGCCAAGCAGTGCGACGGCTGCATCGGCTTCCATGTGAAGGCCGCGATGCGCCACGGGGCGACGCGGGAGGAGCTGGCCGAGACCATCGCCATGTGCGTCTACATGGGCGGCGGGCCGTCGCTGATGTACGGGGCGAAGGCGCTGGAGGCGTTCGACCGGTTCAGCGAGGCGTGAGGGTCACTCCAGCGTGACGGGGCCGGCGGGGCCCTCGATCACCGCGCGCAGGGGGCGGCCGGCGGTGTCGCCCTCGGGCAGGGCTCCCGCGAGGCCGAGGGCCTCGAGGGCGCTGGCGGCCTCCGGGTCGGGGCGGCGGCGGAAATCGGTCAGGCGCAGGCCGGAGCCGGCCATGGCCTCGCTGGGGGTGGCGGCCTCGGCGGGCCACTGGATGAGGGCGGGGACGATGCCCTCGCAGGGGGTGGCGCCGGTCTTGGTGACGGTCAGGCGCCAGGCGAGGTTGCCGCGGCGCATCTCCTGCGGGGCGCCGAGAGGGACGGGGCTGCGGGGGGCGCGGGCCTCTATGTCGTCGCAGCGGGCGACCCAGGCGATCAGGCGCGGGCCCCCGGCGAGGCGGGCGCGCATTTCGGACAGGTGGAGGCCGAAGGGGAGGGGCCGGCCTTCCGGGATGTCCTGCGCCGGGTCGGGGGCGATGAGCTCCAGATAGACCGGGCCGCGGGGGCCGCCGTCGAGGCCCCAGAGGGCGTTGTGAGTGCCGCGGCCGACATGGGCGCCGCCGCCCTGGGCGGGGAGGCCGAAGGCGGCCTCCAGCGTCGGGCGGGCGTCCTCGAGCGAGAGGCAGCCGAGGACGAGATGGTCGAGACCGGGGGTCATGGCGGCTCCCTCGCTTGCGGCCGGGCGGCGGCGTTCGCCGGCCCTGGCTCCGGCATAGGGGGCGGAGGGCGGTCGGATCAAGCGCAGGCGGTCGCTGGCCGCGGCGGGTCGGGCGGCCGGGCCGGGGCGCGGCGGACCTCGCCGCGGCCCCCGGCCCAACGGGAGGCGGCGGGCCGAAGGCCGCCGCCGACGGGCGGGAGCCCCGGCCTCAGCCGCGCAGCCGGCGCTCGCGCGCGGCGAGCAGGCGCAGGCGCAGGGCGTTGAGCTTGATGAAGCCCTCGGCGTCCTTCTGGTCGTAGGCGCCGGCGTCCTCCTCGAAGGTCACGTGCGCCTCGGAGTAGAGGGAGCGGTCGGACCAGCGGCCGACCACGTCCGCGGAGCCTTTGTAGAGCTTGACCCGGGCGGTGCCGGCGACGTGGTGCTGGCTGCGGTCGATGGCGGCCTGGAGCATCTCGCGCTCGGGGCTGAACCAGTAGCCATTGTAGATGAGCTCGGCGTAGCGGGGCATGAGCTCGTCCTTCAGATGCGCGGCGCCGCGGTCGAGCGTGATCTGCTCGATGCCGCGATGGGCGGCGAGCAGGATCGTGCCGCCGGGGGTCTCGTAGATGCCGCGGGACTTCATGCCGACATAGCGGCCCTCGACGAGGTCGAGCCGGCCGACGCCGTGCTTGCGGCCCAGCTCGTTGAGGGCGGCGAGCATGGCGGCGGGGGAGAGGCGCTCGCCGTTGAGCGCCACAGGGTCGCCCGCCTCGAACTCGATCTCGATGTGCTCGGGCGTGTCCGGGGCGTCCTCGGGGTTGACCGTGCGCTGGTAGACGTAGTCGGGGGCCTCCCGGGCGGGGTCCTCCAGCACCTTGCCCTCCGAGGAGGTGTGCAGGAGGTTGGCGTCCACGGAGAACGGGGCCTCGCCGCGCTTGTCGGTGGGGACGGGGACCTGGTGGGCCTCGGCCCATTCGATGAGCTTCGAGCGCGAGGTGAGGTCCCACATCCGCCAGGGGGCGATGACCTTGATGTCGGGGTCGAGGGCGTAGGCCGAGAGCTCGAAGCGGACCTGGTCGTTGCCCTTGCCGGTGGCGCCGTGGGCGATGGCGTCGGCGCCGGTCTCCCGCGCGATCTCCACCAGGCGCTTGGAGATGAGGGGGCGGGCGATGGAGGTGCCGAGCAGGTAGAGCCCCTCGTAGACGGCGTTGGCGCGGAACATCGGGAAGACGAAGTCGCGCACGAACTCCTCGCGCAGGTCCTCGATGTAGATCTCCTTCACGCCCATCATCTCGGCCTTCCTGCGGGCGGGCTCCAGCTCCTCGCCCTGGCCGAGATCGGCGGTGAAGGTGACGACCTCGCAGCCCAGCTCCACCTGCAGCCATTTGAGGATGATGGAGGTGTCCAGGCCGCCGGAATAGGCGAGGACGACTTTCCTGGGCGCGGTCATGGGGAGGCCTTTCACGACGGGGCGGAAACGGATCGCGCCCGCGCATAGCCTGCGCGGGCGCCCGTTTCAAGCTGGCCCCCCGGCGGAGACGGGTCAGGCCGCGGCGCGGCCCTCCCCCTCGCCATGGGTGCGGAAGAAGCCGACGAGCTCGCGCAGCGAGTCCGTCTCGGTCTCCAGCTCCCGCCCGCGGTTGGCGCTCTGCTCGGCGAGGTCGGCGTTCTGCTGGGTCATCTCGTCCATCTGGCTGACGGCGGTGGAGATCTCCGCCACCGCGGAGGCCTGCTCCCGCCCCGCAGAGGAGATGTCGCCGACATTGCCGGTCACGCCGGAGATGGAGGACTCGATCTCGCCGAGCGCGTCGCCGGTCTCGCGGACCAGGCGCGCGCCCTCGGTGACGTGGCCGGAGCTCTCCTGGATCAGGCCGGTGATGTCCTTGGCGGCCTCCGAGCTGCGCTGGGCGAGCGTGCGGACCTCGGCGGCGACGACGGCGAAGCCCTTGCCGGCCTCGCCCGCGCGGGCGGCCTCCACGGCGGCGTTGAGGGCCAGCAGGTTGGTCTGGAAGGCGATGGAGTCGATCACCGTGTTGATCTCGGAGATCTTCTGCGAGCTCTCCTCGATCCGGCTCATGGCCTCCACGGCCTCGCGCACGACCTGGCCGCCCTTCTCCGCCCGGCCGGCGGCCTCCACCACGGCGCCGTGGGCCTCCTCGGAGTTGTCGGCGGTGGTCTTGATGGTGGCCGAGATCTCCTCGACCGTGGCGGCCGTCTCCTCCAGCGAGGCGGCCTGGCTGGACGCGCGCTCGTTGAGGTCCTCGGCGCTGGAGGAGATGCGCCCGGCGACCTCGGCCATGGAGTCGCTGGCCTCGCGGATGCGGGCGACGACGCCGCCGATGCGCTCGGCCGAACTGTTGAAGGCGTCGCGCAGGTCGGCGAACTCGCCGTCCACGTCCCGGCCCAGGCGCACGGCGAGGTCGCCCTCGGCCATCCGCTCCAGCGCCTCGCCGACGCGGCGGATGCTGGACTGGAGCATCTCGGCGTGCTGGCGGGCGGACTCGGCCTCGGCCTCGCTGCGGGCGCGGTCGGCCTCGGCCTTCTCGCGCATGGCGGCCTCGCGCTCCTTCGCCTCGCGCGAGAGGCGGGCCTGCAGGTCGTTGAAGGCCGTGGCGATGGCGCCGACCTCGTCCTCGCGGTCCTGGTAGCGCAGCTCCGCGTCGTCGCTGCCGGCGGCCACGGCCTGTAGAACCTCGGCGGTCTCGGCCAGCGGTTCGGAGATGCGGCGCGCGACGGCGCGGTTGACCAGCAGGACGCCGGCGATGGCTGCGGCCAGCAGCGCGATCTCGAGCGTCGAGCGGATCGCGAAGGCGGTTTCGAGCGCGGAGGCGGCCGCGGCTTCCGTCTCCCTGGCGATTCCGTGCAGGGCCTCGAATTCCGGTTTCACGGGGGCGTAGGCCTGCGCCACCGCTTCGCGGGCGGTCTCCCGCCCCTCCGCGCTCGGGCCGCCGCTCTCTTCGAGGTCGCGGCCGGCCGCGACGAGATCGGCGAAGGCCGCCTCGTAGCCGGCCAGCGCCCGGTCGATGGCGTCGAGGCGGTCCCCGGCCCCCGGAGCCTCCATGTCGCCGAGGCGTCCGCGCAGGGCGGATATGCGCTGCTCCACCGCGTCGATGGCGCGGGCATGGGCCTCGATCTCGGCCGGGTCGCGGCGCAGCATGTAGGTCGTCTCGGCCTGTCGGGCGCCGAGGAGCTCGCTCTCGAGCGCCGAGATGCCGGCGTCGAAGGCGCGCGCCGTCTCCCGCGCGTCGCGATAGCCGCCCTCTATCATCTCCCCGAAGAAGAAGACGGCGCCGACCAGCAGCATTCCTGCCGCTGCGATCGGCGTCAGGCGCATGATCTGCTGTCTGATGCTCATGATGATCTCCGCTCCGGTGGGTTCGCGACGCGCCTGCCGCGCCCTTTGCGGGTCAGAAGAGGGGATGCGGCGTTAACAGCGGGTAGCCATGGGTCCCGACGGGCGCCGCGCAGCCGGGCGGGGCGGCCGGCGCGGCGCGAAGGATACCGATGTCCGGGATGCGGCCCCGGTCGTTGAGACGCGTGGCGGCGGTTCCGCGCGGCTTTGCGAATCGGTTTCGGCGAGGCGCCTGATGCGGCGAGCGCGGGGGCGCCGCCGTTTCGCCATGGCGCCGGCGCTTCGGGAGCCTTATGGTGCGCCGCGCCATTCCGGGCCGGCGGGCGCGGCGCGCGCCCCGGCCCCTGCAAGGAGGAGAGCCCCCATGCCCAGAGACGCCATGCCCCGCGAGATCGTGATCCTGTCGGGCGCCCGCACCGCCATCGGGACCTTCGGCGGCAGCCTCGCCGGCACGCCGCCGACGCAGACCGGCGCGATCGCGGCGAAGGCCGCCATGGAGCGCGCGGGGATCGAGCCCGGCCAGATCGGGCACGTGGCCTACGGCCATGTCATCAACACCGAGCCGAAGGACATGTATCTGTCCCGCGTCGCGGCGGTGGAGGCGGGCATCCCGGCCGAGACGCCGGCGATGAACGTCAACCGGCTTTGCGGCTCGGGCGCGCAGGCGATCGTGTCGGCGGCGCAGGCCCTGGCGCTGGGCGACGCGGAGTTCGCGCTGGCCGGCGGGGCCGAGAGCATGAGCCGCGGCCCCTACATCCTGCCCGAGGCGCGGTTCGGCCAGAAGATGGGCGACATCCGCGGCATCGACATGATGCTGGGGACCCTGAACGACCCGTTCGGGCACGGGCACATGGGCGTGACGGCGGAGAACGTCGCCGCCGAGCACCAGATCAGCCGCGAGGACCAGGACGCCTTCGCGCTGGAGAGCCAGACGCGGGCCACGCGGGCGATCGAGGAGGGCCGGTTCAGGGACCAGATCGTGCCGGTGGAGGTGAAGGTGAAGCGGGACATGGTCCCCTTCGAGACCGACGAGCATCCGCGGGCGACCACGGCCGAGGGGCTGGCGGGGCTGAAGCCGGCCTTCAAGAAGGACGGCAGCGTGACGCCGGGCAACGCCAGCGGCATCAATGACGGCGCCGCGGCGCTGGTGCTGGCCGACGCGGAGGCCGCGGAGCGGGCCGGGCTGAAGGCGCGGGCGCGCATCCTGGGCTACGCCCATGCCGGCGTGCGGCCGGAGGTGATGGGCGTGGGCCCGATCCCGGCGGTGGAGAAGCTGCTGGAGCGCACGGGGCTGTCGGCCGGGGACTTCGACGTGATCGAGTCGAACGAGGCCTTCGCGGCGCAGGCCTGCGCGGTGAACAAGCGGCTGGGGCTGGACCCCGCCAAGGTGAACCCGAACGGGGGCGCCATCGCGCTGGGGCACCCGGTCGGGGCCACGGGGGCGATCATCACGGTCAAGTGCCTCTACGAGCTGGAGCGGATCGGCGGGCGCTACGGGCTGGTGACGATGTGCATCGGCGGCGGCCAGGGCATCGCGCTGGCGATCGAGCGGGTCTGAGGCCCGCCCGCGGCTGCGGGGATCTGGCGCGGGGCGGCGGTGGAACTCCACCGCCGCCCCGTAGCGTTACAGGATCGACGTGATTTCTGCTCAGGGAGACGGGCTGATGGCGACCGCCGATGACAAGTACGAAGAGCTGTCCAAGCAGATCGAGACGCTGCGCGGGGACATGGCGAAGCTGACCGAGGCGGTCGGCGACGTGGCGCGGAGCGAACTCGAGTCGGGCCGCGACCGGGCCCGCGGCTACGCCGAGGAGACGCTGGAGCGCGGACGCGCGGCCGGGCGGCGTGTGCGCGCGGGCGCCGACGAGGGGCTGCACGAGGCCGCCGAATATGTGCGCGAGCGGCCGCTGGGAACGGTTCTGGCGGCGGCGGCGGTCGGCATGCTGTTCGGCTTCCTGACCGCGAAGAGATGAGCCGGCTGGGCGAGGCGGCGGCCCGGGAGGCCGCGGAGGTCGCCCGCCGGGCGGCGCGGGAGGGGGTGTCGGCGGCGCTGGGCGCCGCCCTTCCCGCGCTTGGCGCCGCCTTGGCGGTGGTCGCGGCGGTGGTGTTCGCGGCGATCGGTGTGCATGGCAAGCTGGCGGCGGCCTATGGCCCGGCCGACGCGGCACTGATCCTGGCGCTTGGCTTTCTGCTGCTGGCCGGGATCATCCTGGCGGTGGCGGCGATGCGGGCGGGCCGGGCGGCGCCGCCTCCGCCGCCGGAGACCGGGGAGCGGGCCGAGCCGGAGGCGGAGCGGCGGGGGCGCGGGCCGATGAGCGACGTCGAACTGGCCACGCTGGTAGCCGCCACCTTCCGCGACGCGGCGGAGGTGGGGCGCGACCTGCGGCGGGGGCGCTGAAGCTCAGGCGTCGAGGAAGCGGGCGACGGAGTCGGCGAAGCGCTCGGGCGCCTCGGCGTGGAGCCAGTGGCCGAGGCCCTCGAGGGTCTCGATCTCGGCGTTGGGGAAGAGCTCCCGGATGCGGGCGTGGTGGGCCGGGCCGGCGTAGTCGGAGGCGGAGCCGCGCAGGAAGAGCGTGGGGCCGTCGTATCGGCCCGCGGGCTCGGGCCAGCCGGTGAGTTCGGGCATGGCGCGGGCGAGGGCGTCGAGGTTGAGGCGCCAGCGCAGGCCCCCCTGGGTGCGCTCCAGCGAGTGCAGGAGGAAGGCGCGCAGGCCGCGGTCGGGGACGGCGTCGGCGAGCTGGCGCTCCACGTCCGAGCGTCTCTCGACATGGGAGAGGTCCACGGCCTGCATCGCCTCGATGTAGGGCAGGTGGCTGTGCGCATAGGCCACGGGGGCGATGTCGGCGATCACCAGGCGGCGCAGGGGGGCGTCGCCGGTCAGGGCGAGGAGCATGGCGGCCTTGCCGCCCATGGAGTGGCCGAGCAGGTCGGCCTCGCCCGCGGCGTGCTCGGCGACGGCCTCGGCGAGGTCGGCGGCCATGTCGGCGTAGCCGTGCTCGGGGACATGGGGGCTTTCGCCGTGGTTGCGCATGTCCAGCGCGACGACGCGGCGGCCCTTCGTCAGGCGGCGCGCGACGGAGTTCCAGTTGCGGGCGGAGCCGAACAGGCCGTGGGCGATGAGCAGGGGGGGCTGCGTCTCGGCGCCCTCGGGGGGGTGTGTGATGGCGTTGAGCTTCATGGGGCCTCCTGCGCGGTCGTGCGGGGGCAGGGAAAGCATGTTCGGCGTCGCAAGGGAATGCGCGCGCGTCTCAAAGGCGTTGAAAGGCGGCGGTAGGCCGTCCTAGGCTGGCCGCGATCTCTCGCAGGAGGCGCCCGTGCGTCAGCCCTATTCGGCGCTGTCCGTCCTGATGAACGGCCTTTCGGGCAACCGCGGCTGGCGCCGGGCCTGGCGCGACCGGGAGCCGAAGGCGGCCTATGACGTGGTGATCGTGGGCGGCGGCGGGCATGGCCTCGCGACCGCCTATTACCTTGCGAAGAACCACGGCGTCCGGCGCGTGGCGGTGCTGGAGCGCGGGCTGATCGGGCAGGGCAACGCGGGGCGCAACACGACCATCGTGCGCTCCAACTACATGCTGCCGGGCAACCGCCATTTCTACGAGCACACGCTGAGGCTGTGGGAGGGGCTGTCGCACGACCTCAACTACAACCTGATGTTCTCCCAGCGCGGGCACATGATCCTCTACTACGACCCCGGCGGGCGGGACGCGCTGGCGCGGCGCTACAACACGCTGCGCATGACGGGCTCCGACGGGCGGTGGCTGAGCCGGGCGGAGGTGCGCTCGCGCGCGCCGTATCTGAACTGGTCGCCCGAGGCGCGCTATCCCATCGAAGGGGGCTTCATACAGGAGCGCGCGGGGACGGCGCGGCATGACGCGCTGGTCTGGGGACTGGCGCGGGCGGCGGACTCGCTGGGGGTGCATATCGTGCAGGACTGCGAGGTCACCGGGTTCCTGCGCGAGGGGGGCGCCATCGCGGGCGTGGAGACCTCGCGCGGGGAGATCCGGGCGGAGAAGGTGGCGCTGTGCGTGGCGGGCTCGACCGGGCCGCTGGCGGAGGCGGCGGGGCTGGGCAGGCTGCCGCTGGAGACGCACAAGCTGCAGGCCTTCGTGACCGAGCCGCTCAAGCCGATCGTCCACCAGGTGGTGAGCTCGGCGCAGGAGGGACTGTTCTACATCAGCCAGTCGGACAAGGGCGGGCTCGTTTTCGGGGGGGAGATCGAGAAGTACCCGTCTTATGCGCAAAGGGGGGGGCTGCGGGTCCATTCGGAGGTGATCTCCAGGGCCGTGAGCCTGATGCCCTGGATCAGCCGGGTGCGGCTGCTGCGCCAGTGGGCGGGCGTGATGGACATGAGCATGGACGGGGCGCCCTTCATCACCACGACCGACATCCCGGGGCTCTATTTCAATGCGGGCTGGAACTACGGCGGCTTCAAGGCGACGCCGGCCTCGGGCTGGTGCTACGCCCACACCATCGCCAGGGACCGGCCGCACGAGTTGAACGCGGCCTTCGGGCTGGACCGGTTCGAGAAAGGCCGCGCGCTGGACGAGGAGGGCGCGGGTCCCGTGCCGAAGCTTCACTGATGCGGCTGCCCTGCCCCCTCTGCGGCTGGCGCGACGAGGGCGAGTTCGCCTTCGAGGGGCCGGCGATGGACTGGCCGTCGCTGGACGCGCCCGAGGCCGAGTGGGTGGAGGCGGTGTTCCTGCGCGAGCAGCCCAGGGGCCGAACGGAGGAGCTGTGGCGTCATGCGCCGGGCTGCGGGACCTGGCTGGTGATCGAGCGGGACAATGTCAGCCACGAGGTCCATGGCGCGCGGCTCGCCCGGCCGGGCGAGGAGAAGGCGCTGCTCAAGAAGGACCGGCGGGCATGAGCGGGTTCCGGCTGGGCGGCGGGCCCCTGGACGGGGCGGAGGCGGTCGCGTTCCGCTGGCGCGGGCGCGAGATGACCGGGCTGCGCGGGGACACGCTGGCCTCGGCGCTGATGGCGGGCGGCGTGCGGCTGGTGGGCCGCTCCTTCAAGTATCACCGCCCGCGCGGGATCATGTCCGCGGGCGAGGAGGAGGCGGGGGCGCTGGTCACCCTCGGGGAGGGCGCGCGGCGCACGCCCAATCTCAAGGCGCCGGTGGTGGAGCTGGAGCCGGGACTGGCGGCGGCGCCGCAGAACTGCTGGCCGTCGCTGGAGATGGACGCGGGGGCGGTGAATGGGTTGCTCTCGCCCTTTTTCGCGGCAGGATTCTACTACAAGACCTTCATGGGGCCCTTTGGCGGCACGCGCGCCTGGATGTTCTTCGAGCGGTTCATCCGGCGGGCCGCGGGGCTGGGCGCGGCGAGCGAGGCGCCGGACCCCGACCTCTACGAGCAGGTGCACGGGCATTGCGACGTGCTGGTGGCCGGGAGCGGGCCGGCGGGGATCGCCGCGGCGCTGGAGGCGGCGGAGGCGGGGCTCGACGTGGTGCTGGCCGAGCAGGACTTCGAGACCGGGGGCGACCTGCTGGCGGACCGCGACCGTTCGGCGCTGGGCGCGGCGCGGGAGGCGCTGGCGGCGGCGGGCGTGCGGGTGATGACGCGGGCGATGGTCTTCGGGGTCTATGACCACGGCGTGGCGGGGATCGCGGAGCGGCTGCCGGCGGGGGGGGCGGTGCGCGAGAGGCTGCATGTGATGCGCTGCGCGAGGATCGTCTCGGCGACCGGGGCGATCGAGCGGCCCTTCGTGTTCGGGGACAACGACCGGCCCGGGGTGATGGGGGCGGAGGCGGCGCGGGTCTATGTGCGGCGCTTCGGCGTGGCGCCGGGGCGGCGGGTGGCGGTCGCGACGACGAATGACTCGGGCTACGCGGCGGCGCTGGCGATGGCGGAGGCGGGGCTGCGGGTGACGCTGCTCGACAGCCGGGAGCGGGCGCCGGAGGCGGCGGCCGCGGCGGCGGCCGAGGCCGGCGTGGAGGTGATGCGCGAGGCCGTGCCGGTGCGCGCTCTGGGCGGGATGCCGGGGGGCGCGGTGCGCGGGCTGGTCGTGGGGCGCCATGCGGGCGGAGGACGCGCGCGGCCGGTCTCGCGGCTTGATGTCGATGCGCTGGCGGTGTCGGGGGGTTGGTCGCCGACCGTGCATCTGAGCTCTCAGGCGCGGGCGCGGCCGGTGTGGTCGGAGGACCAGCTGAGCTTCCTGCCGGCGCCGGGCGAGGTGATCGCCTGCGGGTCGGCGGCAGGGGTGTGGACGCGCGAGGGCTGCGAGGCCTCGGGCCGGGCCGCCGGGCGCGAGGCGGCGCGGGGGCTGAAGGCCTCCCGCAAGAAGGCGCTGGAGGCGCCGGAGGCGGGGGGCTGGGAGGTCGCGCCGGATGCGGTCTGGGAGGTCTCGGCGAAGGGGCGGAAGCTGAAGGGTTTCGTGGACCCGATGCATGACGTGACGGCCGAGGATATCCGGCTGGCGCATCGCGAGGGGTTCGAGCGGCCCGAGCACATGAAGCGCTACACCACGCTGGGCATGGCGACCGACCAGGGGAAGGTCGGCAATGTCGTGGGGCTGGCGGTGATGGGCGCGGCGCAGGGCGCGGGGATCGAGGCGCTGGGGACCACGACCTTCCGGCCGCCCTACGCGCCGGTCTCTCTGGGCGTGTTCGCGGGGGAGCATGCGGGGGCGGACTGGGCGCCGGTGCGGCGCACGCCGTTCCATGCCATGGCCGACGCGGCGGGGGCGGTCTTCGTGGATGCCGGGCGCTGGAAGCGGAGTTGGTATCTCCCGCGGGGGCAGGAGGGGCTTCGCGCGGCGTCCATGCGCGAGGCGGCGATGGTGCGCGAGACGGTCGGGGTCTGCGACGTCTCCACGCTTGGCAAGTTCCGGGTGCAGGGGCCGGATGCGGCCGAGTTCCTGGACCGGGTGTATTCCAACCTGATGAGCTCGCTGCCCGTCGGCAAGGCGCGCTACGGATTCATGCTGCGCGAGGACGGGATGGTGTTCGATGACGGCACCGTGTGGCGGCTGGGGGAGGCGGATTTCCTCGTGACCGCCACCACGGGGCATGCGGAGCATGTGGAGGCGCATCTGTCGCGCTGGCGCGTGCGCTGGCCGGAGCTGAAGGTGGCGGTGGCGGATGTGACCGAAGCCTGGGCGGGGCTGGCGGTGGCCGGGCCGCGGGCGCGGGAGGCGCTGGGGCGCGTGGCCGGGGGCGATATCTCCGACGACGCGCTGCCCTTCCTGGGCGTGCGGGAGATGGAGGTGGCCGGAGTTCCGGCGATGGTGGCGCGGATCAGCTTCTCGGGCGAGCGGGCCTTCGAGGTGTATGCGCGACCCGCGGATGCGGAGGCGCTCTGGGACGGGCTTGTCGGCGCTGCGGAGGCCGAGGGCGGCGGGCCCTACGGGCTGGAGGCGCTGGACCTTCTCCGGGTGGAGAAGGGGCATGTGACGGGGCGGGAGATCGACGGGCGGCTGACGCTGGCCGATCTGGGGATGCCGGGCATGGCCTCGCGCAGGAAGGATTTCATCGGCAAGGCGCTGCTGGGGCGCGAGGGCCTGGCCGACGGGAACCGGCCGCGGCTGGTTGGCCTGCGCCCGGCGGAGGCGGGGGCGGAGGTGCAGGCGGGGGCGCTGCTGTATGCGCCGGGCGAGGAGACGGGGTTCGGGCTGGGGCATGTCAGCTCGATCGCCGACTCGCCGCATCTAGGGGCGCGCATCGCGCTGGGCTTCGTTCGCGGCGGGCTGGAACGCTGGGACGGGCGGATGGTGATGGCGAAGGACCCGACGGCGGGGCGGGACGTGAAGATGACGGTGGTCTCGCCCGTCTTCGTCGATCCGGAGGGGGAGCGGCTGCATGGCTGAGGGCGTCAGCGTGAAGCTGCGGCCAGCCGGGCCGCTATGGGAGGCGGAGTTCTGGCCGGGCGCGGCGAAGGCCGGAGCGGCGCGGATCGCCGGGGCGCTGGACGGGGAGCCGCCGGCGCCGGGGGCGAGCCTCGTGGCCGGCGGCGCGCGGCTGTGGCGCGCGGGGCCGGTCCGCTGGCGGCTGTGGGGCGGCGAGGGCGCGCCGCCCGAGGCGCTGGCCTGGATCGGGCCCGAGGAGGGCGCGGTGGCGGAGCTGGGGCGCGGCCTCGCCTGCCTGGAGCTGCGCGGGCCGGCGGCGCGGGAGGCGTTGGCGCGGGCCGTGGCCCTGGACCTGCGCGAGGCGGCCTTTCCGGAGGGCGCGGTCGCGGCCGCCGGGTATCGCGGCGCGGCGGTGACGGTGTTGCGGGCGGAGGGCGATGGCTGCGACCTGCTCGTTCCGCTGAGCTATGCGGAGAGTTTTGCGGGGGCGCTGGAGCGGATCGCGCTGCGGCTGCGCTGAAGGCGGGCTGCCGCCGCCCCGGGCCGGCGTCCCCGCCCGCCCACCCCGACGCCGGCCCGGGGCGGCGGGTCAGAAGGCGTCGATCGGCG
>JBNJGE010000049.1:0-18043 GCA_051747505.1 Pseudomonadota bacterium
CACCAAGGAGCTGGAGAACGTCGACAGCTACTTCAACTCCTCGCGCGAGGGCGTGGTCCTGCAGCGCGCGGTCTGGGACGGGCTGATCTACCGCGACCCCGAGACCAACGAGTACAAGGGCAACCTCGCCACGGACTGGGAGTGGATCGACGACCGCACCATCGAGTTCAAGCTGCGCGAGGGCGTCACCTTCCACAACGGCGAGCCCTTCACCGCCGATGACGTGGTCTACACGGTCAACTTCGTGGCCGACGAGGCCAACGGCGTGAAGACGCAGCGCAACGTGAACTGGATGGAGTCGGGCGAGAAGATCGACGACTACACGGTGCGCATCCACCTCAAGAAGGCCTTCCCGGCGGCGATCGAGTTCCTGTCCGGCCCGGTTTCCATGTACCCCGACGAGTACTACGCCGAGGCCGGCCCGTCCGGCATGGGCCTCAAGCCCGTGGGCACCGGCCCCTACAAGGTGGTCGAGGTCGAGCCCGGCAAGCGCTTCGTGCTCGAGGCCAACGAGAACTACCACGACAGCCCGAAGGGCCAGCCCGAGATCGGCAAGGTCGACATCCGCACCATCCCGGACGTCAACACCCAGATGGCGGAGCTGTTCAACGGCTCGCTGGACCTGATCTGGCAGGTGCCCGCCGACCAGGCGGAGAAGCTGGCCGAGAGGGGCGAGTTCACGGTGGCCAACGAGTCCACCATGCGCATCGGCTACCTGACCATGGACGCCGCCGGCCGCACGGGCGAGGACAACCCCTTCACCAAGCTGAAGGTGCGCCGGGCGGTGAACCACGCCATCGACCGCGAGGCGCTGGTCAGCGCGCTGCTCAAGGGCAAGTCGAAGGTGGTCTCCTCGGCCTGCTTCCCCAGCCAGTTCGGCTGCGAGCAGGACGTGATGTCCTACGAGTACGACCCGGAGAAGGCGAAGGCCCTGCTGGCCGAGGCCGGCTACCCCGACGGCTTCGAGACGGACTTCTACGCCTACCGCAACCGCGACTACGCGGAGGCGATCTCGAGCTTCCTGAACGCCGTGGGCATCGAGACCGACTTCAAGATGCTGCAGTACTCCGCCCTGCGCGAACTGCGGATGAAGGAGGGCACGCCTGTCTCCTTCCAGACCTGGGGCTCCTACTCGATCAACGACGCATCGGCGATCACCTCGCAGTTCTTCAAGCACGGCGCGCTGGACGACGCCCGCGACCCGCAGGTCAAGGAGTGGCTGGACATCGCCGACTCCGCCACCGATCCGGCGGTGCGCAAGGAGCACTACTCCAAGGCCCTGAAGCGCATCGCGGATCAGGCCTACTGGGCGCCGATGTTCTCCTACAACACGAACTACGTGTTCACGAAGGAGGTCGCCTACACGCCGACGCCGGACGAGGTCCTGCGCTTCGTGGACATGGAGTGGCAGTGACCCTCCGCTGAACCCCGCGCGGCGGGCGGCTGCGGCCGCCCCCGCGCCCCCCGACGCCGAACCCCGGAGAGGCGGCCGTGCTCCAGTTCATTCTCAAGCGCCTCGGCCTTGCGGCCCTCGTCGCGCTGACCGTGTCGGCGATCAGCTTCAGCCTGCTGTTCATGTCGGGCGACCCGGCCGCGGCCATCGCGGGCGAGACCGCCTCGGCCGAGGACATCGAGGCGATCCGCCGGATCTACGGCTTCGACCGCCCCGTCATCGTCCAGTACTGGGAGTGGCTGGCCGGCGCCCTGCAGGGCGATTTCGGCGAGAGCTACTATTTCAAGTTGCCCGTCTCCGACCTGATCGTGGAGCGGCTGTCGGTGACCATGACGCTGGGCGTCTGCGGCATCACCTTCGCGCTGCTGACCGCGGTGCCGCTGGGCGTGACGGCGGCGATCCGCCCCAATTCGCTGGTCGACCGCATCGCCCTGCTCCTGTCGGTCAGCGGGCAGGCCATGCCGAGCTTCTGGTTCGGCCTGATCCTGATCGTGATCTTCTCCATCCAGCTCGGCTGGCTGCCCCCCTCGGGCGCCGAAAGCCCGGTGCATTTCATCATGCCCACCATCGTGCTGGGCTACTACGCCATGCCCGCCATCATGCGCCTGACCCGCGCGGGGATGCTGGAGGTCCTGTCGTCGGACTACATCCGCACCGCGCGCGCGAAGGGCGTGCCGGAGCGGCGGGTGCTGTTCAAGCACGCGCTGCGCAACGCCATCATCCCCGTCGTGTCGCTGGCCGCGGTGCAGATGGGCTTCATGCTGGGCGGCTCCATCGTCGTGGAGTCGGTCTTCGCCCTGCACGGCGCGGGCTTCCTCGCCTGGGAGAGCATCGGGCGCAACGACCTGCCCACCGTGCAGGCGCTGATCCTGGTGTTCTCGCTGTTCTACATCGTCTTCACCTTCCTGGCGGACGTGCTCAACGCCTGGCTCGACCCGCGCATGAGGAGCGCCTGACATGGCCCTCGCCAACGACCCCCTCCTGGAGGAGATCGCGGGCCCGACGCCGGCCCAGCAGCTCCGCCGCCGCGTGTTCGGCCATCAGGGCCTGCTGATCGGCGGCATCGTCTTCGCCCTGCTGGCGCTGGTGGCGATCTTCGCCCCTATGCTGGCCCCGCACGACCCCTACGCGCAGAGCCTTCTGACCCGCATGGAGCCGCCCGTATTCCTGGGGGGAAGCTGGGAGCATCCGCTGGGCACCGACCATCTGGGGCGCGACTACCTCTCCCGCCTGATCTACGGGGCGCGGGTGTCGCTGCTGATCGGGCTGGTGGCGGCGCTGATCTCGGGCGTAATCGGAACGGCGATGGGCGTGGCCGCCGGCTATTTCGGCGGGCGCGTGGACATGGTGGTGACGTTTCTCATCAATGTCCGCCTCGCCATGCCGGTGGTGCTGGTGGCGCTGGCGGTGGTGGCGATCCTGGGCGGGTCGCTGGAAGTGGTGATCGTCGTGCTCGGCCTGCTGTTGTGGGACCGGTTCGCGGTGGTCATGCGCGCCTCCACCCGGCAGGTGCGCGGGCGGGAATACGTGGCGGCGGCGCGGGCGATCGGCTGCTCCACCCCGCGGATCCTGCTGTCGGAGATCATGCCGAACATCGTCAACAACCTGATCGTGGTGGTGACGCTGGAGATGGCCCACGCGATCCTGCTGGAGGCGGCGCTGAGCTTCCTCGGCCTGGGCGTGCAGCCGCCGACGCCCTCCTGGGGTCTGATGGTGTCCGAGGGCAAGCAGATGATGCTGTTCGAGCCCTGGCTGGTGCTGATCCCGGGCGTGGTCCTGTTCGCGCTGGTGCTGGCGATCAACCTGATGGGCGACGGGCTGCGCGACGTGACTGCGCCCGAGAACCGGAACTGAGGGGGCGCGAGATGAGCGACCGCCAACCCATCCTGACCGTGCGCGGGCTTACGGTGGACATCCCCACGCCCGCGGGCACGCTGCACGCGGTGCGCGGCATCGACCTGGACCTCGACCGTGGCGAGACGCTGTGCATCGTGGGCGAGTCCGGCTCGGGCAAGTCCCTGACCTCGCTCGCGCTGATGGGTCTGCTGGGCAAGCGGATCAACCGCGACGCGCGGCAGATGGACTTCGACGGGACGGACCTGCTGAGCGCGGGGCCGCGGAAGATGCGCCAGCTGCGCGGCGACCGGATGTCGATGATCTTCCAGGAGCCGATGACCTCGCTGAACCCCGCCTACACCATCGGGGATCAGCTGGCCGAGACGCTGCTGCTGCATCGGAACGTGAGCCGCGCGCAGGCCCGCGAGCGGGCGGTGGAGCTGCTGGAGAAGGTGGGTATCACCGCCGCCGCCTCGCGCCTGTCGCAGTATCCCCACCAACTTTCGGGCGGGCTGCGCCAGCGGGTGATGATCGCCATGGCGCTGATGTGCGAGCCGGAGCTGATCATCGCCGACGAGCCGACCACCGCGCTCGACGTGACCATCCAGGCGCAAATCCTGCGCCTGCTGGTGGACCTGAAGTCCGAGCTGAACATGGCGATGATCCTGATCACCCACGACCTAGGCATCGTGGCGCGCGTCGCCGACAAGGTGGCGGTGATGTATGCGGGCGAGCTGGTGGAGACCGGCCCGGCCGACACCGTCTTCAACACCCCGAGCCACCCTTACACGCGCGGGCTGCTGCGCTGCATCCCCGTGCCGGGCAGGACGGAGCGGGGCGCGGAGCTTGGCACCATCCCGGGCATCGTCCCCTCGCTCGTCGGGGAGATCCGGGGCTGCCCCTTCCGCACCCGCTGCGAGGAGGCCGTGCCCGCCTGCGCCCAGACCATCCCGCTTCGCACGGGCGCCGGCGGCGCCCATGAGTTCCGCTGCGTCCACCCGGCCGGGCGCATGACCTCGGAGGCCCCGGCATGAGCGACGCGACCCCCGTCCTGGAGCTGCGGAACGTCGGCAAGACCTACACCGTCAAGCAGGGCCTGTTCGGCGAACGCAAGCCGCTGCGCGCGGTGGACGAGGTCTCACTGAAGGTTGGGCGCGGCGAGGTGCTGGGCCTGGTGGGCGAGTCCGGCTGCGGCAAGTCCACGCTGGCGAAAATCCTGCTGGGACTGGAGACGCCGACGACCGGCGAGGTGCTGGTGGACGGCGAGCCCGTCGCCGCGCAGGACCGGCGCAAACTGGCCCGGCGCATCCAGCCGATCTTCCAGGACCCCTATTCCTCGCTCAACCCGCGCAAGAGCATCGCCGACATCATCTCCCTGCCCCTGCGGGTGCACGGGGTCGGCGACGCGGCCAGCCGCGACAAGGCGGTGCGGGAGATGCTGGACGTGGTCGGCCTGCCCGCCCGCGTGATGAATTCCTTCCCCAACCAGATGTCGGGCGGCCAGCGCCAGCGCGTGGCCATCGCCCGCGCCCTGGTGATGCGCCCGGAGGTCGTGATCTGCGACGAGCCGACCTCGGCGCTCGACGTCTCGGTGCAGTCCCAGATCCTCAACCTGCTGGGGGAGCTGCGGCGGGAGTTCGGGCTCACCTACGTCTTCATCAGCCACAACCTCGCGGTGGTCGAGCATCTCGCGACGCGGGTGGCGGTGATGTATCTCGGCCGGATCGTGGAGGAGGCGAGCGTGGGCGGCCTGTTCGACCATGCCCGCCATCCCTATTCCGAGGCGCTGCTGCAGTCGGTGCTCACCCCCGACCCGAGCCTCGGCGTGCCGGACACGCAGCTCGGCGCGGCCTATCCCAACCCGATCGACCCGCCGTCCGGCTGCCATTTCCACCCGCGCTGCGCGAAGGTCATGCCGCACTGCAGCCGCGTCGCTCCCCGCCCCGTCGTCACCGAGGAAGGGCGCGTGGAGTGCCACCTCTACGACGAGGAGCCGGCGCGCGCCCAAGCCGCCTCCTGACAAGGAAACGCCCATGTCCGCCTATCTCTCCCGCACCCAGCAGGTCCGCAAGATCGTCAAGGAGACGAAGGGCGGCGTGGTCGCCGCCCAGCACCGCAGGGCGGCCGAGGTCGGGGCGGAGGTGCTTGCCGCGGGCGGCGACGCGATGGACGCGGCCGTGGCCGTCTCCTTCGCCATCGGCGTGGTGGAGCCCTGGATGAGCGGCCCGGCCGGGGGCGGGGCCATGATGCTGTGGCGCGAGGACGAGGGCCGGGCCCATGCCGTGAACTACGGCATGCGCGCCCCCGCCGGGCTGGACGTGGCGGATTATCCCCTGTCGGGCGAGGGAAGGGCCGACGACCTCTTCCCCTGGAAGTCGGTGGTCGGGGACCGCAACGTGCAGGGCGCCACGGCGGTGGCCGTGCCGGGGCTGGTGGACGGCATGGGCCTGGCGCATGAGCGCTTCGGGACCATGCCCTGGGCCGAGCTGGTGCAGCCCGCCGTGGGGCTGGCGCGGGAGGGGATGCAGGTGGACTGGTATTCCTCCCTGCTCATCGCCTCGGTGGCCCGCGCGCTCTCGCTCGATGCGGACGCGGCGGCGATGTTCCTCGACGACGGGGTGTTCCCGCCCGTCTCCGGCTGGACCTCCACGACCGTCAGGCGCCTCGACCAGTCGCGCATGGCCGACACGCTGGAGGCCATCGCCCGCGGCGGGCCGCGGGAGCTCTTCGAGGGCGACGTGGCCCGGGCGCTGGCCGCCGACATCCAGGACAAGGGCGGCAGCCTGTCGGCCGACGACCTGCGCGCCTACCGCGCCCGTTTCGAGGACCCGCTGAGCTTCCCCTATCGGGAGGGGCTGTTCCACGTCGCCCCCGGGCTGACGGCCGGACCGACCTTCCGCGACATCTTCGCCGCGCTGGCCGGAGACCTGTCCCCCGGCCGCGCCCCCGACGGCTCCGCCTTCGCCGCCTACGCCCGCGCGCTGAAATCCGCCTATCGCCGCCGCCTGGCAGAGATGGGCGACGAGGGCGAGCATCCCGAGGCGCCGGCCTGCACCACCCATTTCTCCGTGGTGGACCGGCACGGCAACATGGCGGCGGTGACGCAGACGCTGCTGTCCATCTTCGGCTCGCGCGTCGTCTCGCCTTCCACGGGTCTTCTGATGAACAACGGCATCATGTGGTTCGACCCCGAGCCCGGGCATCCGAACTCGCTGGCCCCCGGCAAGCGCTGCCTGATGAATGTCTGCCCGGCGATCGGGGAGACGGCCGACGCCCGCTTCGCCTTCGGCGCCTCGGGCGGTCGCAAGATCGTGGGCGCGGTCGCGCAGCTCTCCAGCTTCGTGGCCGATTTCGGGATGAGCCTTGAGGAAGCCTTCCACCACCCCCGCATCGACGTCTCCGGGGGCGAGACCGTGATGGCCGACGAGGCCCTGCCGCAGGAGACGCTCGACGCGCTCGCCGCCGGGAACCCCGTCGCCTCCGCCCCGCGCACCGTCCACCCCTACGCCTTCGCCTGCCCCGCGGGCGTTCTGCGCCGGGGCGGGCGCAACATGGGCTGCACCGAGATCATGTCGCCCTGGGGCGACGCCGTCGCCGAAGCCTGAGGAGCCCGAATGACCGACGCCCGCGCCGCCGCCATCGCCCGCGCCGAAGCCTATTTCGACGAGGGCGGCTTCCAGCGAGACCTGGCCGATCTCGTCGCCTACGAGACCGAGAGCCAGAACCCCGACCAGGCCGCGGAGCTGCGCCGCTACCTGGAGGAGGCGATGCGCCCGCGGCTGGAGGCCTCCGGGTTCGCCTGCGAGACCTTCGACAACCCCGCGCCGAAGGGCGGCCCGATCCTGGTCGGCGAGCGGATCGAGGACCCGGCCCTGACCACGGTGCTGACCTACGGCCACGGCGACGTCATCCGCGCCCAGACCGAGCAGTGGCGCGAGGGGCTGCACCCCTTCCGGCTCGTGGAGGAGGGCGAGCGCCTCTACGGCCGGGGGACGGCTGACAACAAGGGCCAGCACCTGACCAACATCGCGGCGCTGGAGGCGCTGCTGGCCGAACGCGGCGCGCTGGGCTTCAACGTGAAGATCGTCATCGAGATGTCGGAGGAGACCGGCTCCGCCGGCCTGCCCGAGTTCTTCGCCGCCCACAGGGATCGCCTGAAGGCCGACGTCCTCATCGCCTCGGACGGCCCGCGGCTGCAGCCGGACACGCCGACGCTGTTCATGGGCTCCCGCGGAGGGGTGACCTTCGACCTGCGCCTCGACCTGCGGGAGGGGGCGCATCACTCCGGCAACTGGGGCGGGCTGCTGGCCGACCCGGCGATGATCCTGTCTCACGCGCTGGCCTGCATCTGCGACCGGCGCGGCCAGATCCAGGTGCCCGAATGGCGCCCCGACAGCCTGACGCCGGAGGTGCGCGAGGCCCTCAGGGATCTGCCGCTGGACCAGGACGAGGGGCCGCGGATCGACCCCGACTGGGGAGAGGAGAGCCTGACCCCGGCCGAGCGCGTCTTCGGTTGGAACAGTTTCGCGGTGCTGGCCATGACCTCCGGCGTGCCGGAGGCGCCGGTCAACGCCATCGCCGCCTCCGCCCGCGCCACCTGCCAGCTGCGCTACGTGGTCGGCACGGACCCCGAGGACATCCTCCCCGCCCTGCGCCGCCACCTCGACAGGAACGGCTTTGAGCAGGTGGAGGTCATCCCCGCAGAGCGCGGCTTCTTCCGGGCCACCCGACTCGACCCCGGCCACCCCTGGGTGCGCTTCGCCGCGGACTCCCTGGCGCGCACCGCCGGCAAGGCGCCGCATGTCCTGCCGAACCTGGCCGGCTCGCTGCCCAATGACAGCTTCTCCGAGATCCTGGGCCTGCCGACGGTCTGGGTGCCGCATTCCTATCGCGGCTGCTCCCAGCACGCGCCGGATGAGCATGTGCTCAAGCCCGTCTGCCGCGACGCGCTGCGGGTCATGGCAGGGCTGTTCGCAGACATCGCGGAGGGCGAGCCGCCCCGCTGACCGGACGCGGCATGGTCGCGGGAAGCCGAGCTTTCCGGCGGCGGCGACACGGGCGATCCTGCGCGCAAACGAGGCGCGCAGGCCACCGCCCATGGCACAGGTCAGGCCCACCATGGACGGCCTCCGACCAAATAGGCATTTACAATACCTATTTATGACCCTACACGGGGAGGCGACGGCGACCTGACGGAGCGCGCGCATGACCCGGAGCGAAGAGGTCACCCTCAAGGCGTTCTCGGCCCGGCCGGAGCGGACGGCCGAACTGATGGCGCGCACCGGCCTGGACGAGGAGACGCTCGGGCGTCTCGTTCACGCCTTCTACGGAAAGGTCCGCGCGGATCCCGAGCTCGGCGAGATCTTCGCCGTTCGCATCACCGACTGGGCGGCGCATCTGGAGCGCATGACCGACTTCTGGTCCTCGGTGGCGCTGATGACCGGGCGCTATCACGGAACGCCGGTTCCGGCCCACGAGGGACTCCCGGTCGTCTGGGGGCATTTCGAACGCTGGCTCGCCCTGTTCCGCGAAACGGCGCGCGAAACCTGCCCGCCCGTCGGCGCCGAGCATGTCATCGAACGCGCCGAGCGCATCGCCCGCTCCCTCCACATGGCAGCGCAGAGCGCCGGCGGACGCCAGGACGCGGCGCCGCCGGAGCTGCGCTGATCCCCCGGGGCGCAGGAGCCGGCCGATGACGCGCCCGCGGATCGAGATCGCCCGGGTCCATGACGACCCGCAGCAGACCCGCGGCGCGCGCCTTCTCGTCGATCGCGTCTGGCCGAGAGGCGTCTCAAAGGCTGCCCTCCGGCATGACGACTGGATCCGGGAGGTCGCGCCAAGTACGGAGCTGCGAAAGTGGTTCGGCCACGACCCGGCGCGATGGGAGGCGTTTCGCGAGAAGTACCGCACGGAGCTTGACGCCCGGCCGGAGGTCGTCGAACGCTGCCTGGGCTGGGTCAGGCGCGGCCCGGTGACCCTGCTCTTCGCCGCCCGGGACCGGGAGCGCAACCAGGCCGTGGCGCTGCGCGACTATCTGCGCGAGCGTCTCGGCGGCGACGGAGACGACGCGACATGAGCGGCGACCCCTTCGACCGGGAGCGGGGGCGGGGCTTCGCCTCGCCCCCCTGCTTCGCGCATGAGCTGGAGGAAAATCCCTTCGACCCCCTCGCCGTCGATCCGGAGCAGGCGCGCGACGTCGCCCGCTGGCGCAAGGCGGAGCGCGAGCGTCTCCTCGCCGCCCGCCGGGCCCTTCCCATCGCGGAGCGCACGCGCCTCACGCAGGCGCTGGTCGCCCATCTTCGCACGGCGCTGCGCGATCGCTTCCCCGAGGCGCTCGAAGCCGGCCTCGGCGGTTTCTGGCCGATCAAGGGAGAGCCCGACCTCCGCCCGCTTCTGGCCGAGCTGCACGCCCGGGGCGTGGAGATCGCCCTGCCGCTGGTGGAGACCCGCGCCGCCCCCCTGACATTCCGGCGCTGGACGCCGGAGACGCGGATGGTTCCCGGCCACTGGCGCATTCCCGTTCCGCCCCCGCAGGCGCCCGAGCGGCGGCCCGGCCTTCTTCTGGCGCCGCTGGTGGGCTGGGATCCGGGCGGCTGGCGGCTCGGCTATGGCGGAGGGTATTTCGACCGCACGCTCGCCGCCGCCTCTCCGCGCCCGGCCGTCATCGGCGTCGGACTGGAGGCCGCGCGGCTGCGGACGATCTATCCGCAGCCGCACGACATCGCGATGGACCTTATCGTGACCGAGGCGGGTTCGCGCGAGCCGGATCGGAGCCGCGACTGACGCGGGCGTCCGATGACCGCGACCTGTCGCGCCCTTAGGCGCCGCCCCGTCTCTCGCGTTCGCGATGGAAGACATACAGCCCGGAGGCGAGGATGACGGCCACGCCGATCCAGGTCGCCAGATCGGGGAAGTCCCCGAAAACGAGATAGCCCACCGCCGTCGCGCCCAGGATTTCGAGGTACTGGAACGGCGCCAGCACGCTCGCCTCCGCGCGGCGGAACGCCTCGGCGACCAGGACGAAGCTCGTCGCGGCGAAGGCGCCGGCCCCGAGGATCGCGCCCCAGGCCCAGCCCTGGGGCATCGCCAGCGTGACGCCGCCCAAGCCGCCCACGCCGAGCAGCCCGGCCAGCGCCGTCATGCCCGCGGCCGCATAGGCCGACGCCCCGCATTGCATGGTCAGCCCGGAGCGCGTTTCGCAGCCGCGGCGCAGCACGATCATGTTGAGCGCATAGGCGGCGGCGGCCAGCAACGGCAGCAGCGTCGCGAGGCCGTATTCGGAGAAGCCGGGCCGGATCACGATCAGCGCGCCCAACAGGCCCACCCCCACGGCGGCCAGCCGCCGGGGCCCCGGAACCTCGCCCAGAAGCGGCCCCGCCAGCAGGGTCAGGAGCAGCGGCTCCACGAAGAAGATGGCGATCGCGGTGGCGATCGGCATGACCGCGAACGCCGCAATCAGGCTGTTCAGCGCCACCATGACGAGCCCGCCGGACAGCGCGACGATCGGCGAGAACATGCGCCCGCGCAGCCGGCTGCGAAGCGCCACGGCGACGGGGACGAGAAACACCCCCTGCGCCAGAAGACGCCACATCGTCGTCTCCAGCGGGCTCATCACGCCGGTCAGAAGCTTCGCGAAGGTGTCGCCGACTGGCAGCAGCAGCATGGCCAGGACCATGCAGGCCATGCCGGCGTTGACCCCGGGGACCGGCCCCGCGGCGCCCCGCGCGCTGGAAGCCTTGCTCATCGCCACCTCACCACGTCCGCGCCCGCGCCGGCGGCGCGGGAGACGTCCGGGCGTTCAGGACATCGGTTCGAGATCGGGGGCGGCGGTCAGGAACGGACCCTTTTCGCGACGCCATCGCGCGTCCTGCCGCAAGGTCCGCCTAATCGCCCGGCCGTTCCCCTGTCAAGCGCTCACCGGCGGCCGGGTCCGGCCCGCGGACGGCGGACGCCGCCCCCTGCCCGACAGCCCCCTTCAGCGCCTGGGCCGATAGACGTTCTCCTCGCCCGGGAAGCGGCGCTCGCGAACCGCCGCGGCGTAGTCCGAGATCGCCCTGTCCATCGCCTCTCCCAGAGCGCCGAAGCTCCGCACGAAGCGCGGGGGCGCCGGGTTGAAGCCCAGCATGTCCTCCAGCACCAGGATCTGCCCGTCGCATTCGGCGGAGGCGCCGATGCCGATGGTAGGGACCGGAACCTGACGCGTGATGCGCGCGGCCAGCGGCTCCACCATCCCCTCCAGCACGATGCAGAAAGCGCCGGCCTCCGCCACCGCGCTCGCGTCCGCCTCATGGGCGGGCCAGCTCTCCTCATCCCGGCCCTGCGTGCGGAAGCCCCCCATCATGTTCGTGGACTGGGGCGTCAGGCCGATATGGGCCATCACCGGGATGCCCCGCTCCGTCAGAAAGCGGATCGTCTCGGTCATCCGGGCGCCGCCCTCCAGCTTCACGGCCCCGCAACCCGTCTCCTTCATCACCCGCGCCGCGGCGTGGAAGGCAGCCTGCGGGCTCTCCTCGTAGCTGCCGAAGGGCAGGTCCACGACCACCAGCGCCCGGCGGGAGCCGCGCATGACCGCCTGCCCGTGCAGGATCATGACCTCCAGCGGCACGGGCAGCGTCGAGTCCATCCCGTGCATGACCATGCCCAGGGAGTCCCCCACCAGCAGCACCTCGGCCTCCCGGTCCGCCGCCGCCGCGGTCTGCGCGTGGTAGGCGGTCAGCGCCACGACCGGCTCGCCTCCCTTTCGCGCGGCGATCTGGGGGACGGTGATCCGGCGGACCGAGGGCTGCACGCTCATCTGTCGCTCCTTTTCAACTGGGGCGGCGCCGCGACTCTCTGATCGATCAGCAGCACCTCCCCGAACTTCACGGCCAGCAGGGCCACCACCAAGGCGGCCGGCCGGCCGCGCACGGGCCCCAGCGTCTGCGCGTCCCGGATATCGGCCGATTGCAGCGCGGCCCGCGGCTCGCGCGCCAGCGCCGAAAGCATCTCGGCGCGCATCCGCGCCGCCGTCGCCCCCTGCAGGCAGGCCGCCTCCGCCGCATCCAGCGCCCGGCTCACAACGGCCGCGGCAGCTCGGTCCTCGGGCGTCAGCTTCACGTTGCGGCTCGACATCGCAAGCCCGTCGCCCTCGCGGACCGTCGGCAGGCCGACGATCTCGACCGGCATGTCCAGGTCGCGGACCATGCGCCGGATCACCTGCAGCTGCTGGTAGTCCTTCTCCCCGAAATAGGCGCGGTCGGGCTGGACTATGTTGAACAGCTTGGTCACGACCGTCGCCACGCCCCGGAAATGGCCGGGCCGCAGCCGACCCATCAGGATGCGCGCCAGGCGCGTCGTCTCCACGATCGTCTCGGCGCCCGGCACGTACATCTCCTCGGCCGAGGGCGTGAAGACGGCGTCCGCCCCCTCGGCCCGCAGCAGGTCCAGGTCGCGCGCCAGCGTCCGCGGATAGGTTGCGAGATCCTCGTTCGGGGCGAACTGGGCGGGGTTGACGAAGATCGAGACGGCGACCCGGTCGCACTCGGCCCGCGCACGGCGCACAAGCGCCAGATGGCCGTCATGCAGAGCGCCCATGGTCGGAACCAGCCCCAGGACCGCGTCATTCGCCCTGAGTCCGCGCGCGGCCTCGCGCATCGCGGCCCGGGTCTCAAGGACCTGCATCCTTTCCCTGCTCCTCCGCCCTCGCACGCGACGCCACGTCTTCAGACTCTTCGCGCGTGCCGGGCGCGGTGTTTCCCATGCCGGACGCGGCTTGGAAAGCCCGGAAATGCAGCGAGTGCATGGCGTTCCTCGTCTGCCCCAAGCATCCGCATCCGTAGCCGCACCACCTGCGAGCGGCACGACCTCCAACTTCAAGCCTGCTGCCTGCGCGGCGCCGTCCTTCGCCAAGGGCGCTGGTCAGGACAAACAAAAGCCCCGTCAGACCTTTGATTTGGCGTAGTTTTTGGCTCCAACGCGGGTGCCAACGATACTTTCCCGTTGATGCAAGCGCCTGATCATGGACGTGGACGGTGGCTCGCGGCCCCAAGCGACCCTTTCCGACCGACTCTCGCCAAGGCGGATGCTCCTCTGCGAGCTCCTGCACCTGGTTCTCGCTGCGCCTGCTCACGGGGCGATCGCCGGGAGCAATGCGGATCAGCCCAACGTCCGAACCGAAGCCGCCGCAGCGGCCAGCCTGGCTCCCAGCCGGCGCGGCGCATGGTTCGCGACGGCCCCGCGAAGGCAAGGACGAAACCGTACCTGTCCGAATGTCTTCAGGACAGGCATGGACCCCGGCCTGGCGCGGCCGGGGTCGTCGCCGACTCAGAGGCTCGGACGGCGCGACGTCCAGTCGGTCGCTGCTTGATAGGCCGCTCCGAGACGAAGGACGGTCGCCTCGTCGAGCGGCCGGCCGATGGCCTGGAAGCCGATCGGCAGCCCTTCGGAGGAGAAGCCGCAGGGCACGCTCAACGAGGGAAGGCCGGTGACGTTGGCCGGCGCCGACAGGCGGACATAGACGGAGGTCAGCGGCTCCTCCGTTCCGTCCGGCCAGGTCACGGACTGCGCGCCGGCCTTCACGGCCGTCGCCGCCACGGTCGGCGCGACGATCACGTCCACCGAGTCGTAGAGCTTCCGGAAGCCCTGCTGCAGCAGGTTCCGCACCCGCAGCGCCTGGATGTAGGTCGTGGCCGGAATCATCTCCCCGGCTTCGAGAAACACCCGCACGTCGTCGTTGTAGTCCTGCGGCCGGGCGCGGAGCATCTCCCGGTGGTAGGCGCTGGCCTCGGGCAGGCAGATGCCGAACTCGACGGCCATGATCTGCTCCGGCATGGGCAGCGCGACCTCGACCAGGTCGGCGCCCAGTTCGGCCAGCTTCTCGTGCGCCTGGCGCACGGCCTGCTCAACCTCCGGCTCGACGTTGTCAAAGAAGTAGTTCGTCGGAACCCCGACCCGCAGGCCCTTCACGCCGTCGCGCAGGCTGGCCGAGTAGTCAGGCACGGGCTCTTCCAGGCTGCCGGGATCGCGCGGGTCGTAGCCGGCGAGCGCCTGCAGGCAGATCGCCGCGTCCTCCACCGTGCGGGTGAGCGGGCCGGCATGGTCCAGCCCCCAGGCGAGCGAGGTGACGCCGACGCGGCTGACGCGCCCGAAGGTTGGTTTCAGCCCGACCGTCCCGCACAGCGCGGCCGGGATCCGGATGGATCCACCGGTGTCCGTGCCCATCGCCATGAAGGCACCGCCGGAGGCCACGGTTGCGCCCGAGCCGCCCGAGGAGCCGCCGGGGATCCGTTCGGGATCCCAGGGGTTTCGCGTGGTGGGGGTCGAGATGCCGTAGGCGAATTCGTGCGTGTGCGTCTTGCCCAGCAGGACCGCCCCCGCCGCCCGGAGGTCGGCTGCGGTCCTGCCGTCGGCCTGCGGCGTCCAGTCGGACCGGACCTTCGAGCTCGACGTGGTGGGCACGCCTGCCATGTCGTAGAGGTCCTTGATGGCCACGGGCACCCCGTGGAGCGGGCCTTTCCAGTCGCCCGCCTTGATCTCGGCCTCCGCCTGGCCGGCGGCGGCGCGGGCCTCGTCGGCCAGCACCACCACATAGGCGCCGAGCGCGTTGTCGGTGGCCGCGATACGGTCCAGGCACGCCTCCGTCGCCTCCACCGGCGACACCTCGCCCGCGCGGATCTTCCGAGAGAGCTCGGCGAGCGACAGGTCCAGAATTCCGCTCATGCTCAGCCCCTCCAGCGCGGATCAAAGGAATTGGTCGGCGGCGTCTCGCCGACATCGACCTCGTCGAGAACGTCGAACTGGGCGAGCACACCATCAAGCGCAGGGCCCAGCACCGCCCTCCGTTCGGGCGAGACGTCCAGCTTCACCAATCCCGCCAGCATGACGAGTTCGGCGTCTTCGAGCGGCTTTCGCGGCATCTTTCGTCGTCCCTCCAGAAAGCAGCCGGCGGAGGCGCCGGCAGCGGGATGCTTCCACGCGCCGCCACGCTGCGTCAATCACGATCAGGGCCGCATCTGCCGTCGCTTTGATCACGCGTCGCCGCACTGCGCACTCGAAAGCCATGATTTTACCGAAGAACCATATACCTGGCCCTGCCCGGATATGAGGCTGCGGTGCTCACAACTGCATCATTTCATCTGGTGGAAACGCGGCACAGCGCAACTTCCTGAAGGACTTGCAAAAACCTGCGCCACGTGGAACTTTCACACAGGAATTGCGCAGCCCGGAAGGCCTGCACAGAGAACAATCATCGACAGGCGGGTGCAGCCATGGACGCGGCGTTTCAGCTGATCTTCGACATTCTGGCCTTCTCGGCCATCATGGTGCTGGTCGTCGCCGGGCTCGCGATCATCGCGAGCATGATGGGCATCTTCAATCTGGGTCACGGGGAGTTCGTGCTGCTCGGGGCCTTCACGGTCTACGTGTTCCGCGAGGCCGGAATGCCGGTCTGGACAGGGATGGTCGCCGCCCCCTTCTTCGTCGCCGCCTTCGGCGTAGTGGTCGAGGCGACGGTGATCCGGAGGCTCTACGCCACGCCCATCGTGGCGATGCTCGCCACCTTCGCAATCGGCCTGATCGTGCGGGAGATCGTGCGCGGACTGATCGGCGGCCAGTACTACTCCATCGACGCGCCCTTCACGGGCAGCTTCGAGTTCGCGGGACTCAACCTGTCGATCTGGCGCTCGGTCATCATCGTCTCGACGCTCGCCGTCATGGTGGGCTGCTTCCTGCTGCTCACCCGCACGAGCTTCGGGCTCCAGATCCGCGGCGCGCTGGAAAACCCGGCGCTGGCGCGAGCCTCGGGCGTCTCCACCCGACGGCTCTACGCCACGACCTTCGCCTTCGGCGCCGCGCTCGCAGGGCTTGCCGGCGCGCTGATGGTGCCGCTCTTCTCGCTGTCCGCCGATCTCGGCGTGCGGTTCCTCGTGCAGGCCTTCCTGTCGGTGATGCTGGGTGGCGTGGGCACCTTCGAGGGGCCGCTGCTCGGCGCCGCGATGATCGGGGCCATGGTCCCCGGCTTCCAGTGGCTGCGCGAGATCGGGAGCATCGGCGACGTGCTCAGCCCCGTCTTCGCCGAGGTGCTCGTCTTCGTGACCGCCCTCGTGATCGTCAAGCTCCGGCCCAACGGGCTCATCAGCAAAGGGAAACTCTGAAATGAGCGGAAGAGACGAGACCGGCGTCACGCGCCGCAGGTTCCTGTGGGGGAGCTCCGCCCTCGCCGCGGCGGGCTGGACCGCCGTGACGGGCGGCTGGATTCTCCGGCCCGACTGGGCGAGCGCGGCCGAGCCCATCAAGATGGGCATCGCCACCGACATCACCGGCGCGATCGCGCCCTCGGGCAACTCCAACTGGCAGGTCGCCCAGTTCGCCGTGAAGCGGATCAACGACGCCGGCGGCATCCTCGGCCGGCCGGTCGAGCTCTATCTGGAGGACACCGCCTCCGATCCCGGCGTCGCCGTGGGCAACGTGCGCCGCCTGATCCAGCAGGCGAACGTGGATGTCGTCCTGGGCGGCATCACCTCGGCCATGCGCGAGGCGATCAAGAACCCGATCGTGCGCCGCGGCCGCACGCTCTACATCTACCCGCAGCTCTACGAAGGGCAGGAGTGCACGGAGCACCTGTTCTGCACCGGCCCCACGCCGGCCCAGCAATGCGCCCGGATGATCCCCTACCTGATCGAGCAGGGGAACAAGCGTTTCGCCATGCCCTCGGCCAACTACATCTGGCCGCAGCTCCTCAACAAGTGGGCGCGCGAGGTGATCGAGGACAACGGCGGCGAGGTCGTGTTCGAGGAATACTATCCCCTCGACCAGCTGGAATACTCCGCCACGGTCTCGCGCATCATGAACGAGGACGTGGACCACGTCTTCAACACCATCATCCCGCCGGGCCTGCAGGCCTTCTCCAAGCAGCTCTACGACGCCGGCTTCCAGGAGCGGGGCGGCACGCAGTCCTGCGTGTACCTCGACGAGAACTCCGTGAACTACGTGCCGGAGCGGGAGCTGGAGGGCATGTACTCCTGCCTCGACTTCTTCCACACCGTCGAGGACGAGGCCTCGCAGGAGCTGCTGGCCGGCTACCAGGAGATGTTCCCGGACACCAAGTACCTGTTCACCGCCGGCTCCGCCTCCACCGGCATGTACCGGGGCATCAAGCTCTACGAGCAGGCGGTGATCGCCACCGACGGCGACCTGTCCCGCGACGCCGTCTCCGCCGCCCTCGACTCGGCCGAGATCGCGGAGGGGCCGGGCGGCCCGGCGAAGATGGTCCCCGGCACCGGCCATGCCGCGATGAACATGTACATCGCGCGCAACCGGAGCGGGAAATGGGACATCATCTCCGAGGAGAAGATGGTCGATCCCGCCGAGTGCGTCTGATCCCTGCGGCCGGCGCGTTCACGCGCCGGCCCTTCTTTCCACTGCGCCGGAGCCGCCGTTCCGCATGACCGCCCCCACATCCAGCCCCTCCGCACGGCCGCGCCTGCGGGTGATCCCGGTCGTGGAGATCCTGCTGCTCGCGATCCTGATCGCGCTGCCCTGGTTCGTGAAGGACTTCCACGTCGTCATCGTCACGCGAATGCTGATCCTCGCCATGCTGGCGATCAGCTTCGACATGTGCTGGGGCTATTCCGGCATCATGACCTTCGGCCAGGCGCTGTTCTTCGGCATCGCCGGCTACGTCACGGCGCTGCTGGCCAACAAGGCGGGCTTCACGCAGATCTGGGGCGTGGTCCCGATCGCCATGCTGGTCGGCCTCGCCTCCGCCTTCCTGATCGG
>JBNJGE010000050.1:0-17937 GCA_051747505.1 Pseudomonadota bacterium
GTGCGGCTGGCGGAGGAGCGGTAGTCCATGCTGCGCGCGTCGTCGGCCCAGATGGAGACGGTCTGCGCCGCCTCCCACTCCATCTCCCGGATATAGAGCTGGCGGGAGGCGCGGGCGGAGCGGCGCCAGTCGATGGCGGTGGCGGGGTCGCCGGGCATGGCCTGGCGGTACTGCCAGAAGGTCTCCCCCGGCCCCGCGCGGCGGCGGCCATGGGCCCCGGCGATCACCGAGGCGGCGAGGCGCTCGGCCTCCGCCATCAGGGGCGGCAGGGGGCCGGAGACGCGCTCCGCGTCCCGGCGCAGCCAGGCCGCGCCGCCCTCGCCCCTGCGGCGGGCGGCGGAGGGGGCGGCAGGCGTCCTCACGCGGCGGCCTCGAGGCGCAGGGCGGACGCGGTCACGGAGTCGATCAGCCCCTCCAGCGTCACGCCCTCGGCCCGCGCGGCGAAGGTCAGCGCCATGCGGTGCTTGAGCGCCGGGCGGGCGAGGGCGGCGACGTCGGCCACCGAGGGCGCCAGCCGCTCCTGCAGCAGGGCGCGGGCGCGCACGGCCATCATCAGGGACTGCGCGGCGCGGGGGCCGGGGCCCCAGGCGACGGAGTCGTTCACGCCCTCGGCGGCCTCGGCCTCGCCGGGACGGGCGGCGCGGACGAGCGACAGAATCGCCTCCACCACGCTCTCGCCCACCGGCATGCGGCGCACGAGGCGCTGGGCGGCGATCAGGGAGTCGGCGTCGAACACACGCTCGGCCTGCGCATCCTCGACGCCGGTGGTGGCCATGAGGATGGCGCGCTCGGCCTCCAGCGTGGGGTAGTCCACGTCGATCTGGAGCAGGAAGCGGTCGAGCTGGGCCTCGGGCAGCGGATAGGTGCCCTCCTGCTCGATCGGGTTCTGGGTGGCCAGCACGTGGAAGGGCTTCGGCAGCGGGCGGGAGGCGCCGGCGACGGTCACCTCGCGCTCCTGCATGGCCTGGAGCAGGGCGGACTGGGTGCGGGGCGAGGCGCGGTTGATCTCGTCGGCCATCAGGAGCTGGCAGAAGATCGGCCCCTCGATGAAGCGGAAGGCGCGGCCGCCGCCGTGCTCCCCCTCCTCCAGCACCTCGGCCCCGAGGATGTCGGCGGGCATCAGGTCGGGGGTGAACTGCACGCGGTTGGCGTCGAGGCCCATCACCGTGCCCATCGTCTCCACCAGCCGGGTCTTGGCGAGGCCGGGCGCGCCGACCATCAGGGCGTGGCCGCCCGAGAGCAGGGCGATCAGGGCGCGCTCGACCACCTCGTCCTGGCCGATGACGCGGCGGGAGACCTGTTCGCGCGCACGGGCCAGAACGTGGCCCAACTCCTCGATCTCCTGGACGAGCGCCTCGGGGGCGTCGGGGGCGTCGGTCATGGGGCGTCTCCGATCGGGCCGGGCGACCTGCGCGCCTCGGCGGACTTTGAAAACAGTAAGCCGCGCGCCTAGCTTGTCCAAGGGCGCCGCCGCCGCGGCGCCGCTCCAGGGGAGGAGAGCATGGCCCCAGGCGATCAAGACACCGCGAGCGGCCCGGACGCCGAGGGCCTCGCCCGATCCATCAAGACGGCCAGCGCGAAGAAGAGGGGGCCGCCGCCGGTCCATCTGTGGAACCCGCCCTTCTGCGGGGACCTCGACATCCGAATCGCGCGGGACGGCAGCTGGTGGTACATGGGCACCCCCATCGGGCGTAAGGAGCTGGTGAAGCTCTTCGCCTCGGTCCTGCGCAAGGACGGCGACGATTACTTCCTCGTCACGCCGGTCGAGAAGATCGGCATCACGGTGGAGGACGCGCCCTTCGTGGCGGTGGATTTCCGCGTGGAGGACCCGGGCGGGCCGGGGCAGACCCTGACCTTCGTCACCAATGTCGAGGACGAGACGACCGCCGGGCCGGAGCACCCGATCCGCGTGGCGCGCGATCCTGAAACGAGGGAGCCCTCCCCTTACGTCCATGTGCGCGCGGACCTGGAGGCGCTGATCGACCGCAAGAGCTTCTACCGGCTGGTGGACCTGGGCGAGCATCGCGAGGTCGAGGGGGAGCGCTGGTTCGGGATTCGCTCGGCCGGGAAGTTCTTCCCGATCCTGCCCTCGGCGGAGCTGCCCGATTGAGGCGAGAGGCGGCGGCCGCCGGGAGGCGCGGCGAAGGACTCGCCCCCCGGACCTCGCCCTTGCCTGCGGTGGCCGATTGGGTCACTTGGGACCCATGACCGAGCCCGCCGCCATCGACAGGGAGACCGTTCGCGCCGCCGTCCTGCACGGGCGGGCGGGGGAGAGCTCGGATTTCGATCTCGCACCCGGAAGCCATCCGGAGCCCGGCCGCGTCCTTCGCCCGGCCGGGGTTCTGTGCGGGCTGATCGACCGCGGCGACGGGCTCCGTGTGATCCTCACGCGTCGGGCGGACCATCTTCGCCGGCACGCCGGGCAGGTCGCTTTTCCAGGGGGACGCGTGGACCCGGCCGACCCCTCGCTGCTGCACGCGGCGTTGCGCGAGGCGGAGGAGGAGATCGGACTGCGCGCGGAGCAGGTGGACGTGGTCGGACAGCTCGACGCGCACGAAACCGGCACCGGCTACGCCGTCACCCCCTTTGTCGCCTTCGTGGACCGCAACTTCGACCCTCGCCCCGACCCGGGGGAGGTGGCGGAGGTTTTCGAGCCGCCGCTGAGCTTCCTGGTCGACCCCGCGAACCGGCGGCTGGACGAGCGCGTCTGGCAGGGGCGGCGGCGGGCCTACTACGCCATGCCCTGGGAGGGCCGCTATATCTGGGGCGCGACGGCGAGAATGCTGGTCGCGCTGGCCGATCGCATCGCCTCGCTGGAGCTGGAGGAGCGCGTCGATGCCCGGCCCCGGCCCTGACCGGCGCGACACGGAGGCGAGACCGCGGCTGGAGGCCGCCTGGATGCGCGACCCCGCCGCCCGCGCGGTGACCGACGCGCTGCGCGGGGGCGGCGCGAAGGCCCTGTTCGTCGGCGGCTGCGTGCGCAACGAGCTGATGGGCCTGCCGGTGCATGACATCGACATCGCCACCGACGCGCCGCCCGAGGACGTCGCGCGGATGCTGGAGGCGGCGGGAATCCGCCACGTGCCCACGGGGATCGACCACGGCACCCTGACGGCGGTGCGCGACAACCGCAGCTTCGAGATCACCACATTCCGCAAGGACGTGGAGACCTACGGCCGCAAGGCCGAGGTCGCCTTCGGCGCCGAGCTGCACGAGGACGCCGCGCGGCGGGACTTCACCATGAACGCCCTTTACGCCGAGCCCGAGGGGCCGGTGCTGGACCCTCTGGGCGAGGGGCTGGCCGATCTCGCCGTGCGGCGGGTGCGCTTCATCGGGGACGCGCATGAGCGCATCCGGGAGGATTTCCTGCGGATCCTTCGCTTCTTCCGCTTCCACGCGCTCTATGGCGACCCGGAGCGGGGGATGGACCCGGAGGGGCTGGCGGCCTGCGCGGCGGAGCTGGACGGGCTGGCGGGACTGGCGCGCGAGCGGGTTGGCGCGGAGATCCGCAAGCTGCTCGCGGCCGCGAATCCGGGGCCGGCGCTCTCGGCCATGGGGGAGAGCGGGGCGCTGGAGCGGGTGCTGCCCGGCGCGGACCCGGCGGCGCTGGGATCGCTGATCGCGGCGGAAGCGGAAGCGGGCTCGCAGCCGGACTGGAAGCGCCGGCTGCTGGTGATCGGGATCGACCCTGAGGACGCGGCGGAACGGCTGCGCCTGTCGAAGGCGGAGACGCGGGCGCTGCGGGCGATCTCCGCCGCGCTGGAGGAGGGGCTTCCCGC
Source organism: Pseudomonadota bacterium (assembly GCA_051747505.1). Lineage (GTDB taxonomy): Bacteria > Pseudomonadota > Alphaproteobacteria > Rhodobacterales > Rhodobacteraceae > Albimonas. The sequence goes on from JBNJGE010000050.1 coordinate 3,780, forward strand.
CGCCCAGGCCGCCTATCGCCACGGCGCGGAAGCGGCCCGGGACGCGGCGCTGCTCCGCGCGACCGAAACCGGGCAGGCGCCGCCGAAGCGCCTGACGAAGGAGATAGCCCGCGGCGCCACCGCCAGCTTTCCCGTCAGCGCGGGCGACCTGATCGCCCGCGGGATGAAGCCGGGGCCGAAGCTGGGCCGGAAGCTGGCCGAGCTGGAGGAGGCGTGGCTGCGCTCCGACTTCGCGCTGACGCGCGGGGACCTGCTGGACGGCTGAGACGGCGGCCTCCAAGCGGGTGAGTTTCCCTCAACGCGCCTTTAGGCGAGCGGCGTTTGACGCCCGCCGCGGGGCGCGGCAGTGTGACGGAACAGGGTCAGCATCACTGCCATTACGGGAGCAGGCGGAATGGCCGGGGCGGCGGGATACGGGATCGGCGAGCTGGCGGGGCTGTTCGCCCTCGCGGCGGGCGCGACCTTCACCCCGGGGCCGAACAACGCGCTGCTGTCGGCCTCGGGCGCGCGGTTCGGGCTGCGCGCGACGCTGCCGCATGCGCGGGGCGTGGCGCTGGGTTTTCCGGTGATGGCCTTCGTGGTGGCGGTGGGTCTGGGCGAGGTCTTCCGGCAGAGCGAACTGCTGCGCGAGACCCTGCGCTGGGTCGGGGCGGGGTTGCTGGCCTGGCTGGCCTGGCGCATCGCGACCTCCACGGCCGCGGCGCGGGCCTCCGGGCGCGAGCGGCCCTGGAGCTTCCTGCAGGCGGCGGCCTTCCAGTGGGTGAACCCGAAGGCCTGGGTGATGTGCCTGGCGATCGCGGCGCCCTTCGTGGACGGGACGGCGCCGCTACAGGACGCCGGCGTGCTGGCAGGGGTGTTCGTCGTCTCCGGCCTGCTCTCGGCCCACGCCTGGGCCGCCTTCGGCGCGGCGATGGGGCGCTGGCTGGGCGAAGGGTGGCGGCTGCGGGCCTTCAACGTCGCGATGGCGGGGCTTCTGGCGCTGGGGGTGGCGGCGCTTCTGACCGAGGACCTGACGCCACCGGGCTGAGCCGGCGCGCGGCCTCCGCCCGCCACCAGGGACGGGTCGAGAGATGGCGGCGCATGGGGGTGTCGGTCTCGGGCGGGGCGAGCTCGATGTAGCGCACGGCCTCGTCGAGGCTCTCCTCCGGCAGGGCGCGCAGCCATTCCTCGCCGCGATCGAGGCTGAAAGGGGCACCGGCGTGCTCCTCGAAATTGGGGCGCAGGTCGGTCCAGACGGCGCCGCGGGCGCCGACGGCGGCGCACCATTCGGCCACCTGCGGGGCGGCGCGGCCGTGGGAGAGGCCGGTCCCGGCGCACCAGACGCCGATCATGTCCAGCGGCGCGCGTTCGCGGCGGGCGAGGTCCTCGCGCGCCTCGGCCACCATGCGGCGGACGGAGGCGATGGCGTGGGTGGGGCACGCGGCGCCGAGCTCGGGGTCGATGCAGACCACGAGGCCCAGCTTGCGCTTGGGAGAGACGCGGGAGAATTCCAGCGGCAGCGCGGGGCCGGCGCGCAGGACCCAGTCGCCCGAGACATGGGGGGCGAGATTGTCGAGGTCCCAGATCAGGGAGCCCCAGCCGAGGATCACGACGCGGTTCCGCATGCCCGCGAGTCTTCCACGCCACGGCGCAGGGGTCCAGCGCCCGCGCCACGCGCCGTCAAACCGGCCTGCGGGATCTTCCGGACGGGGCCCTACTCCGCCGCAGCGGTTTCCGCCGGGCTCACCCGGCAGGCGGAGAACTTGAACTCCGGGATCTTGCCCCAGGGGTCGAGCTGGGGGTTGGTCAGGATGTTCGCCGCCGCCTCCACGAAGGCGAAGGGGATGAAGACCATGTCCTGCGCGATGTTGCGGTCGGCCCGGGCGGCGAGCTCGATGGCGCCGCGGCGGGTCTCCACGCGCAGCATCTCGCCGGGGCGCACGCCCATGCGGCCGAGCGTGCGCGGATGGAGGGCGGCGCAGGCCTCGGGCTCCAGCGCGTCGAGGGCGGAGGCGCGGCGGGTCATGGCGCCCGTGTGCCAGTGCTCCAGCATCCTCCCCGTCGTCAGGATCAGGGGGTAGTCGGCGTCGGGAGTCTCGGCCGGCGGCTCGACCTGCGCGGGGGCGAAGCGGGCGCGGCCGGAGCCGCGCGGGAAGCCGTCGGAGAAGACGACCGACTGGCCGGGAGCGTCGGGGGCCGGGCACGGGTAGGTGACGGACCCCTCGCGCTCCAGCCGCTCCCAGGTGATGTGGGCGAGCGAGGGCATGCCCTGCGCCATCTCCGCGAAGACCTCGCGCGGGTGGGCGTAGGCCCAGCCGAGGCCGAGGCGGTTGGCCAGGTCCTGCGTGATCTCCCAGTCGGGGCGCGCCTCGCCCGGCGGCTCGACGGCGGGGCGGCCGAGCTGGACCTGGCGGTTGGTGTTGGTGACGGTGCCCGTCTTCTCCGGCCAGGCGGCGGCGGGGAGGATGACGTCGGCGTACATGGCCGTCTCGGTCAGGAAGACGTCCTGGACCACGAGATGCTCCAGCCGCGCCAGCGCCTCGCGCGCATGGGTGAGGTCGGGGTCGGACATGGCCGGGTTCTCGCCCAGGATATACATGCCCTTGATGTCCCCGGCATGGGCGGCGTCCATGATCTCCACCACCGTCAGGCCGGGCTCGGGCGAGATCTCGGCGCCGTCCCAGAGGCCCGAAAAGAGCTCCCGCGCCGCGGCGGAGCCGACCGACTGGTAGTCGGGCAGCACCATCGGGATCAGCCCGGCATCGGAGGCGCCCTGCACGTTGTTCTGCCCGCGCAGCGGGTGCAGCCCCGTGCCGGGCCGGCCGACATGGCCGCAGAGCAGGGCCAGCGAGATCAGGCAGCGGGAGTTGTCGGTGCCGTGGACGTGCTGGGAGATGCCCATGCCCCAGAAGATCATGCCCGCTCTGGCCTCCGCGAAGGCGCGCGCGACCTCGCGGATCGTGTCGGGGGCGACGCCGCAGAGGGGCGCCATAGCCTCGGGCGTGAAGCCCGCGATGTGCTCGGCGAAGGCGTCGAAGCCTTCCGTAAAGCCCTCGATGTACTGGCGGTCGTGCAGGCCTTCCGTAACGATGACATTCATCAGGGCGTTGAGCAGGGCCACGTCCGTGCCGGGGCGGAACTGCAGGTTGCGCCAGGCGTGGCGCGAGAGGGTCTGGCCGCGGGGGTCGACGACCACGAGCCTTCCGCCGCGCTTGACGAACTGCTTGAAAAAGGTGGCGGCGACAGGATGGTTCTCGGTCGGGTTGGCGCCGATGACGATGGCGATGTCGGCGTTCTCGATCTCGTTGAAGCTCGCCGTCACGGCGCCGGAACCGATGTTCTCCATCAGCGCGGCGACCGAGGAGGCGTGGCAGAGGCGGGTGCAGTGGTCGAGGTTGTTGTGGCCGAAGCCCTGCCGGATGAGCTTCTGGAAGAGATAGGCCTCCTCGTTGGAGCACTTCGCGGAGCCGAAGCCGGAAACGGCCCGGCCGCCGTGGTCGTCGCGCAGGCGGGCGAGGCCGCCGGCGGCCGCGTCCAGCGCCTCCTCCCAGCTCGCCACCCGGAAATGGGTCGAGGGGTCGGCGGGGTCGACGTTGAGGCCCTTGGGGGGCGCGTCCCGGCGCCGGATCAGGGGGCCCATCAGGCGGTGGGGATGGGCGATGTAGTCGAAACCGAAGCGGCCCTTGACGCAGAGGCGGTTCTCATTGGCCGGACCGGGCGCGCCCTCGACGTGGGCGATGCGCCCGTCGCGGACCTTGTAGTCGAGCTGGCAGCCCACGCCGCAATAGGGGCAGACGGAGCGGACGGAGGCCTCGTCGGCCGAGGAGTCGCCGCGCTGGGCCTCGTCCAGGATGGAGGCGGGCATCAGGGCGCCGGTCGGGCAGGCCTGCACGCATTCCCCGCAGGCGACGCAGGTGGAGGCGCCCATGGGGTCGTCGAAGTCGAAGACGATCTTCGCGTCGCGGCCGCGGCCGGCCATGCCGATGACGTCGTTGACCTGCACGTCCCGGCAGGCGCGCACGCAGAGATTGCAGTGGATGCAGGCGTCGAGGTTGACCCGCATGGCGACGTGGGAGTCGTCCAGCAGGGGGACGCGGTCGGGCTCGACGGCCGGGAAGCGGCTGTCCTGCACGCCGGTCTGCGCGGCCATCTTCCTCAGATGGGAGGCGCGGTCATGGGCGGCCTCCTGCGCAGGCTGGTCGGCGAGCAGGAGTTCCATGACCATGGCGCGGGCCTTCTCGGCGCGGGGGGAGGAGGTGCGGACCTCCATCCCCTCGCTCGGGCGGCGGATGCAGGAGGCGGCGAGCGTGCGCTCGCCCTCCACCTCCACCATGCAGGCGCGGCAGTTGCCGTCGGGGCTGTAGCCGGGCTCGCCCGAATGGCACAGATGGGGCAGGCGCAGGCCGCGCTTCAGCGCGGCCTCCCAGATTGTCTCTCCCGGGGCGGCCTCGGCCGGCGCGCCGTCCAGGGTGAAGCGGATGGTCTCGGTCATGGCGCCCTCCGGCGTTGCGCGGGGCGAGGATAGCAAGAGCGCGGGCGCGGGTCGCGCCCGGAAATCGACGGGCGGGGGTGCGTTCGCGCCCCAGCCGCCGCGAAGCTTGCGCCGCCCGGGAGAGTGAGCCGGTCCTCCCTGGCGCGCTCCGCCCGGACGCTGTCGGAGAGGCGCGGCTCGCGCCCGGGCGGGATGGAGCTGGTCGTCCCGTCAACGCTGCCCGGGGACCGAGGCGTCCGGTCGTCCGTCAGAGCGGGATTCGCGAACACGAAGTCCGTTGCGAATGGGTCATCCAGGCTGCCCGTGGGGCGCTGGCCTCAGGCGCAAACCCGTCTTCAGGCGGCGGAGACGGGCCGCGATGGGCGCGTGGCAACCGGCGCGACGAGGAAATTGACGCAGATCAAGGTTGCCGCAGGGGCGGGTTTCTATCGTTCAGCCTGAAACAGTCGCTGGAACACGTGATGCTGCTACACGCCTTTCTGCCCTTCCGCATCGCGCGGCTCGCGGCCAAGACCTCGGCCGCGATTTCGCAGATCTATGGGGATCGTTTCGGTCTCAGCCGGGACGAATGGCGCGTGCTGGCCGCCACGGGCGAGGCCGAGCTGCAGCCGACCAAGGCGGTGGCGGAGCAGACGGGCCTCGACAAGGTCGCCATCAGCCGCGCGGCCTCCAGCCTGGAGGACCGGGGTCTGATCGAGCGCAGCGAGGACCGGCGCGACCGGCGCATCAAGATTCTGCGCCTGTCGGAGAAGGGGGCGCAGGTGCTTGCCGAGATCGAGCGCGTGGCCCGCGCGCGCGAAGCCTATCTGCTGGAGGGGCTGAGCGAGGCCGAGCGGGAATGCTTTGAGGCGACGGTGGAGAAGCTCGCCCTTCGGGCGGAGGCGCTGGCCGATCCGCAGCTTGGCGACCGCTGCCGGCCCGATTGCGGCGGCGGCTGCCGGGAGGAGATGGAGAGGGTCCTCGCCGACCGTCCCCTGGCGCTGTCGCCCGAAACCTGAACCGGCGCGGCGGGACTCAGACGAGGTCTTTGGGCGCGACGAAACGCACGAGCCGGCCCTGCCCGAAGGCGGCCTGCGACCAGGGCGCGTCGGGCATCTCCACCAGCACGGCGGCGGCGGTCGGGAACTTCTCGAAGACGCGCGCGGCGCCGGCGGCGGGGTGGCCGTCGTGCAGGCGGCGCAGGAAAGCGGAGCCGCCGGGCTCGTGACCCAGCATGAGCAGGGCGCCCGCGGAGTCGGGCGCGGCGCGCAGGGCCTCCAGGCTGGCCTCGGGCCCGGCCATGTAGAGCTGCGGAATCTCCGTCACGCCCGGCCCGGTTTCCGCTGACAGACCGGCGCCGCGGAGGAGGCGCGCCCAGGTCTCCAGCACGCGGCGGACGGGGGACAGGAGGGCGTGGTCGGGAACCAGCCCGGTCTGGTCGAGCCATGCGCCCATGAGAACGGCCGCAAGCTCCCCGCGCGCGTTGAGGGGACGGTCGCGGTCCGGGAGTTGCGGGTCGTCCCAGGAAGACTTCGCGTGGCGCATCACGATGAGCCGCCGGCTCATGACTCGGGCCTCCGCCGGTTTCGCAGGGTGTCAGGATAAGGGTGCGCGCGCGCCTGTCTATCTGGCGCGGCGGAAGGCGGCGATATGGAACGCCGCCTGCTCGGCCCCGTGCGCGAAGTCGGCGCCGACGGGGCAGGCGCGGCGGGCGCGGCAGCCGCGGGTCCGGCACTCCGCGCCCTCGGGGCGGGCGAGATGGGCGGCGCAGGCCTCGGCATCGTAGCGCGGCCCTTCCGGCGTCTCGCGGAAGGCGGAGACGGGACAGGCCGAGAGGCAGGGGGCGGGGCAGGCGTCGCAGGGGCGAAGGCCAGGCTCGGGCGGCGGGGGCAGGTCGCGCGCCCCGGGCAGGGCCAGCGCGGCGCGCCAGGAGGCCCAGAGGCCGCGGCGGGCGTGCAGGCTCATGCCGAGCCGCGACGGCCATACGGGCTCCGCCCGGCCGGCCCAGTCGAGGAAGGGCGCCCAGGGCGGGCCGTCATTGGGCATGATGACGGCGCCGCCGAAATGCCCGGCGAGTTCCCGCGCCATGCGCTCGGACCAGCGGTCCAGCGGGTCGGGCGCGCCGTCGGCCGCCTCCGGGGCGGCGCGGAAGGCGGGCCAGAGGTCGGGGCCGGAGGCCAGCAGGACCACGACCCGCGCCTGCGGGGCGGCGGCCGGCGCCTCGTGCGCGGCGAGGCGCAGGGCGGAGGCCTCCAGCCCGCGCGAGGCGGCCGCCGCGGCGATATCGGGAAAGGCCGGGGTCACCGGCGGGCGAAGGGGAAGCCCAGCGACCACCAGAAGCGTGTGGGTCGGTCGTCCTGGTGGTCCGCAAGGCCCAGGCTCATGCCCTCGTGGCCGTCCCGCGGCTGAGGCGTGTAGGTGCGGAAGATACGATCCCACCAGCTGACCGAGAAGCCGAAATTGGTGTCGTGCTCCTCCCGGTGCACGGAATGGTGGATGCGGTGCAGATCGGGGGTGATGAGCACCCAGCGCAGCGCACGCTCCACCGGCGCGGGAAGGCGGATATTGGCGTGGTTGAACATGGCGCAGCCGTTGAGCAGGACCTCGAAGAGGATGACGGCGAGCGCGGAGGCGCCGATGGCGTAGACCACCCCGATCTTGATCAGCATCGAGAGCGCGATCTCGACGGGGTGGAAGCGGAAGCCGGTGGAGACGTCCACGTCCCGGTCGGCATGATGGACGCGATGCAGCCGCCAGAGGATGGGGACCTTGTGAAAGATCAGGTGCTGGAACCAGATGGCAAGGTCCAGCACGGCCACGGCGATGGCGAGCTCCGCCCACCAGGGCCAGCCGAGGACGTTGAACATCCCCCAGCCCTGGGCCTGCGCGTCCAGCGCCGCGCCCACGGCGGCGGCGGGGAAAAGCAGGCGCACAATCGCGGTGTCGAGCGCCACGATCGCCCAGTTGGTCAGCCAGCGCCGGCCCTTGGACGCCGCCGGCGGCCGTGCGGCGCGCAGCATCTCCCACCCGGCCATGACGGCGAACACGGTCAGGAACGCAGCGAGACGGATGAGGGGTTCGTTCTCCATGCCGGTCAGATGCGGCGCGCGGGCGGCGGCGTCAATCGCGACGCGCCGCCGCTCCCGCGGAATTGCGCGCCGCGGGCGGGGCCGCGGCGCGCGAGGGAGTCAGAGCGTCTCCTCCCGGCCGAGGATCACCGTGGCCTGGCTGGAGAGCATGCCGCCGTTGCCGTGGGCCAGCGCGAGCTTCGCGTCGGGAACCTGGCGCTCGCCCCCCTGCCCCATCAGCTGCCGGGCGGACTCGACCAGCGTGAAGAGGCCGTACATCCCCGGATGGACGCAGGACAGGCCGCCGCCGTTGGTGTTGACCGGCAGCTCTCCGCCGGGGGCGATGCGTCCGCCCTCCACGAAGCGGCCGCCCTCGCCCTTGGGGCAGAAGCCCAGATCCTCCAGGAACAGGATCGTGTTGATGGTGAAGGCGTCGTAGAGCGCGAGCACGTCGATGTCCTTCGGGCCATAGCCCGCCTGGGCGAAGGCGCGGGGGCCGGATTCTGCGGCCGCCGTGCGGGTGAGGTCCGGCATCTCGGATATGGTGAGATGGTCGGTCGCCGCCGCGGCGCCCAGCACGTAGGCGGGGGTCGCGGCCAGGTCCTTCGCCCGGTCGGCCCGCGTCATGACCAGCGCCGCGGCGCCGTCCGTGACCAGGCAGCAGTCGCGCACGCCCAGCGGGTCCGCCACGCGGCGGGCGCCGAGCACATCCTCGACCGTCAGCGGGCCCTTCATGAAAGCCTCGGGATTCATGTTCGCCCAGCCGCGCGCGGCGACGGCGACCTCGGCGAGCTGCTCGGGCGTCGTGCCGAACTCGTGCATGTGGCGCGAAGCGGCGAGCGCGTAGGCGGCCACGGGCATGACGGGCTTGTAGGGCCCCTCCCACGGGTCGGGCTTGACCGAGCTCTGCAGCTTGCCCGCCTCGCTGCGCTGGACGGAGCCGTAGGCGATCAGCGCCACGTCGCAGAGCCCGGCTTCCAGCGCCAGCGCGGCCTCGGCTACGTGGATCAGGAAGGAGGAGCCGCCGGTGCGGTTGTTGCCGGTCACTTTCGGGCGCACGCCCAGATGCTGGGCGAAGGTCAGGCCGGAGAGGTAGTCGGCCGGCAGGCCGATCCAGAGCCCGTCGGCGTCCGACGGCTTCAGGCCGGCCTGGTCCAGCGCCTCGAGCGCGGCGAGCACGGCGATGTCGATCGCCTCGTAGCCGGGCGCCTCGCCCAGCGAATGGGTGGCGGCGCCGACGACGGCGGTCCGGCCTCGGGGAAACTTGTCCATCTCGGGGTCCTCCGCGCTCAGACCGGGTCGAAGACGACGAGGGGGGCGCCGTCCTCCTCGGCGATGCGGGCCTTCACGCGCATGCCGATTGTCACCTCTTCCGGCGGGACGCCCTCCACCCGGCTCATCATGCGCGGGCCCTCGGCGAGGTCGATCAGGGCGACGTTGTAGCTGGGCTGCGGCGGACGCTTGCGCATGACGGTGGTGGCGTAGACGACGCCCTCGCCGCTCGCCTCCGCCCATTCGAGGTTGCGCGAGCCGGTGGCGGGCTCCGCCACCCGGGGATGGAATATCCAGGCGCCGCTGTCACGGCAGCGCAGCAGCATGAAGCGGCCCTCGGCGAGATGGGCCTGGTAGTCGGCCACGGGCTTGATGGGGTCCGGCACGGGCTCTCCTCCCTTTCGTTCTGGACGGGCGCCATGGAGCCCGATGGAGGCGGCCGGGTCCAGCCCCCTCCGACGGCGATCCGGACGCCTGCCTCGCCGAAGCGCCTTCAGGGGTCCTTGTTCGGGCGGATCAGCGTGCCGGCGCCATGCTCGGTGAACAGCTCCAGCAGGCAGGCGTGGGGCGCGCGGCCGTCAAGGATGACCACGGCGCCGACGCCGGCCTCGATCGCCTGGAGGGCGGTGCGGGTCTTGGGAATCATGCCGCCGGCGATCACGCCCTGGTCGATCAGACGGGTGGCCTCCCGCTCGGATATCTCCTGCATCACCTCGCCGTCCTCGCCCTTCACCCCGGCCACGTCGGTGAGCAGGAGCAGGCGGTCGGCCTTCAGCGCGCCGGCGATGGCACCCGCGGCCACGTCGCCGTTGACGTTGAAGGTCTCGCCGTGGCGGCCGACCCCGACGGGGGCGATGACGGGGATGTAGGCGGAGGCGATGAACGTCTCCAGCACGCCCGGATTCATCTCGACCGGGGTGCCGACGAAGCCGAGATCCAGCGCCTTCTCGATGTTGCCCTCGGCGTCGCGGGTCTGGCGAAGGGTCTTCTCGCAGATCATCAGGCTGGCGTCCTTGCCCGACAGGCCGACGGCCTTGCCCCCCTGCCCGTTCAGCGCGGTGACGATCGCCTTGTTGATCCGGCCCGAGAGGACCATCTCGACCACCTCGACGGTCGCCTCGTCCGTCACGCGCAGCCCGTCCACAAATTCGGACTTGATGGCGAGGCGGGTGAGCAGCTCCTCGATCTGGGGGCCGCCGCCATGGACGATGATCGGGTGCACGTTGCACTGCTTCATCAGCACGATGTCGCGGGCGAAGCGGCGCATGGCCGCGGCGTCGCCCATCGCGTGGCCGCCGACCTTCACCACCACGCGGGCGCCGTCGTATCGCTGCAGGTAGGGCAGCGCCTCGGACAGGGTGCGGGCGGTGGCGATCCAGTCGCGTTTCATCGGCGGACCTCTGCGCATCGGACGTTCGGGGGCTTCCTAAACGCTCCCCGCCGCCTGCGCCAGTGGCGCCCGGGTCAGTCCAGGGGCGGGCCGACGAAGTCGATCCCCCAGGCTGCGCCGATCTCGCAGATGCGCGCCATGTCCGCCGGCGGGGCGAGGCCCTCCCGCTCCACCGCCAGGAAGAAGCCGGCGAAGGGGCCATTGAGGGTGACCAGCGCGCGCGAGGAAGGAGCGAGGCCCTGGAAGGCGTGCGGGGCGCCCGCGGGAATGAGCACGCCGTCGCCGGGCCCGGCCTCCAGCTCCGCCCCGTTGCAGCGGAAGCGCATCCGGCCCTCCAGCACCAGGAAGTGCTCGTCCTCGTTGCGGTGGATGTGAAGCGGCGGACCGGCCCCGGCGGGAACGGTTTCCTCGAAGACGGAGAGGGAAGCGCCGCGGCCGCCGGTCAGGATGCGGCGCGGGAGGCCGAAGGCCTCGTTGCGGACGACCGACTCGGCGCGTACGAGGTCGGCGCCGAAGGCGTCGGAGGGCATGGCACGGCTCCGGGCTGTCAAAGGCTGCGCAAGCATGCGCCCGGCCCGGGGCGGCGGGCAAGCGCGTCGTCAGTCCTCGAGCAGCGAGGCGACGGCGGCGCGCAGGCGTTCCAGCCCCTGCCCCTTGTCGGCGGAGGTGGTCAGGATCTCGGGGAATGCGGCGGGGTGACGGCCCAGCTCCTCCGCCAGGGCCTCGCAGGCCTTCGCGAGGGCGGCGGCCTTCGGCTTGTCCGCCTTGGTCAGCACCGCCTGGAAGGGGACGGCGGCGCGGTCCAGCAGCTCCATGATCTCCCGGTCCACCGCCTTCGGGCCATGGCGCGAGTCGATCAGCAGGAAGACCCGGCGCAGCGTCGGCCGGCCGGAGAGGTAGTCGCGCAGCACCCGTTGCCAGGCCTCCACGACCTTCACCGGCGCCTTGGCGAAGCCGTAGCCGGGCAGGTCCACCAGGTGCAGGCGATCGCCCACCGCGAAGAAGTTCAGCGCCTGGGTGCGGCCGGGCGTGTTGGAGGCCCGGGCCAGCCCCTTGCGCCCGGTCAGCGCATTGATCAGCGACGACTTGCCGACATTGGATCGGCCGGCGAAGCACACCTCCACCCGGTCGGCGGGCGGCAGGTCCTTGATCGCGGGGGCGGAGAGGAGAAAGTCCACCGGCCCGGCGAAGAGCTTGCGCCCGGCCTCGACCAGCCCGGGGTCGCAGTCCGGGTCCACGACGATGGGCAGGGCGGTCATGCCGCGGCCTCCGCAAGCTCGACCGGGTCGCCCGGGGCGATCTCGCCGCCCTCGACGACTTCGGCGAAGACGCCGAAATCGGCATGGCCCAGTTCACGCTCCAGCACTCCCAGGACGTCGGCGTCGCGCCGGCCGGTCTCCGGGTCGGCGAGCGTGGCCGAGCACCGCCCGATGCGCTCGGTCAAGCGCAGCCGTGCGGCGCCGATGCGGATTTCGCGGCCCGGCCAGTCGAACTCCGCCCACGGTTCGAGGCCCTCGACCCAGAGATTGCCGCGAAAGCGCCGACGATCGGGGGCGATGCCGAGTCTGTCGCTCAGCGCCTTGAGCGAGGCGTCGGAGAGCACCGAGAGCCAGAGGGCGCGTTGGTCGGTCATGCCGCGGCCGGGCGCGCTGGCCAGGCGCACGGGCCGCGGCAGGCCGGCGGGAACCAGCGCCTCGACCCAGGCGATCAGCGCGGCCTCGCCCTCCGGCGTGGCGGGATCGGCGAGCAGCTCCGGTCGCTCCGGGTGGGTGAAGCGGATGGAGCCGCCGGGCGCGGCCTCGCTCTCCACGGCCATGAGCGCGGGGATGCGGGCGCCGCGCAGGAAGGCCGTGCAGCGGGTCCAGGCGGGCGCGTCGAAGTCGAAATCGGAGCGCTCATGCGCCAGCGCCCAGGCGCGGTCGCCGGGCAGCGTCTGCGCGGGCGCGAGGCGGACGCGGTCCAGGGACTCGCCGCCCAGCGCCTTGACAGGATGCCGGCGGATTGCGCTCAGGCGCGGCATGGGATCCTCCCCCCGGGCGGGCGCGGACCGGACGGGGCGCCGACCCCGGCCAGTCGCGGCCGGACCGCCCCGCTCACGCCTTTTTCCGTCGCCGCAGACTTCGCTTCACGTTTCCGAAGAAGTCCACATCGACGCCCTGGCTGCGCATGATGAGATATTGCTGGGCGAAGGTGATCACGTTGTTCGCCACCCAGTAGATCACCAGCCCCACCGCGAAGCGGCCCAGCAGGAACATGAAGACCCAGGGCATCCAGGCGAAGATCATCGCCTGCGTCTGGTCGGCCGGCGCCGGGTTGAGCTTCTGCTGCATCCACATGGTCACGCCCAGCAGGATCGGGAGGGCCCCGATGGAGACCAGGGCGAGGATCGAGTCCTGCCCGGGCGCCGCCCAAGGAAGCAGCCCGAACAGGTTCAGCCAGGAGGTCGGGTCAGGCGCCGACAGATCCTCGATCCACAGGATGAAGGGCGCGTGGCGCATCTCGATGGTGACGAAAAGCACCTTGTAGAGCGAGAAGAAGATGGGGATCTGCAGCAGGATCGGCAGGCAGCCCGCCGCAGGGTTGGCCTTCTCGCGCTTGTAGAGGGCCATCATCTCCTGCTGCATCTTCATGCGATCGTCGCCGACCCGCTCCTTGATCTTCTCCATCTCCGGCTGGAGCTTCTTCATTTTCGACATGCTGACATACGACTTGTAGGCCAGCGGGAAGAGCACCAGCTTCACCAGGAAGGTCGTGGCGATGATCGCCCAGCCCATGTTGCCGATGATGCCGTTGAGGAACAGCAGAAGCTGGGCGAAGGGCTTGGTCAGGAAGAAGAACCAGCCCCAGTCGATGGAGTCGATGAAGCCGGGGATTCCCTGCGCCTCGTATGACTTGATGGTGTCATACTCCTTGGCGCCAGCGAAGAGGCGAGTCTCGGTCGCCGCCGTCTCGCCGGCGGCCACGGTCATTAGCGGCAGGCGCATCTCGGTGCGGTATTCGGGGCCGCTCTGCCGCTGGACGAACTTGAACACGGCGTCGAAAGCCTGGTTCTGCGCCGGGATCAGGGTCGACATCCAGTACTTGTCGGTGAAGCCGAGCCACCCGTGCTCCTGAACGGAGACGACCTGCTGGCGCTCGCCCGGGCCGCCCGTGCCCTCCAGGTCGCGCAGGTCGCCGTAGCCCTCCTCCTTGAGCACGCCGTCCAGCTTGCCCAGCGCGCCCTCGTGAAGGATGTAGAAATCGACCGTCTCCGGCTCTCCGCGGCGGGCGACGTAGCCGTAGGGAGCGAGGTTCACCGGCTCGCCGGTCGTGTTCTCCACGCTCTGGCGGACAGTGAACATGTAGTTGTCGTCGAGCGCGATCTCGCGACGGAAGATCAGGCCCTCGCCGTTGTCCCAGGCGAGCGTGACCGGCGAGCCGGGGCTCAGGGTCTCGCCGCTCTCCACGCGCCATTCCGTGTTGGGGCCCGGCGTCGTGACCGGGCGCTCCGCGGTCGGAAGCCAGCCATAGACGGCGTAGAAGGGGTGCTCGGCGCCGATTGGCGAGAGCAGGACGACGTCCGGGGAGTCGGGCTCCAGGGTCTCCTGATAGTCGTGAAGCTTGAGATCGTCGATCCGCCCGCCCTTGAGGTTGATGGAGCCGGCGACGCGCGCGCTCTCGATCGGCACGCGGGGCGCGCGTTCGATCGCCGCCTCGCGCGTGGCGGGCGCGGCCTCGGGAGCCTCCGGCGCGCCCGCGCCGGGCTGGCCTCCGGCGGCCTGCTCCTGCACGGCTCCCTGCTCGGGCGGCATGGGGGCCTGCTGCTCGGGCGGGAAAAGAATGAACCAGGCCGCGATCACCACGAAGCTCAGGACCGCGGCGATGAGCATGTTCTTCTGTTCGTCCATTCCGGACTCCTGGCAGCGGGGCGGCGGAGGGAGTTGCGCCGCCTTGAACAGGGCGCGGCGCGGGAGGTCAAGGGCTTTCCCGGACGCAGGG
>JBNJGE010000051.1:0-8452 GCA_051747505.1 Pseudomonadota bacterium
ATCCTGATCGTCAGCCTCGGCTTCAACCTGCTCGGCGACGGCCTGCGCGACGTCCTCGACCCCAAGAGCGGGAGCTGACGCGATGAGCCATCCGCTGCTGGAGGTCGAGGACCTCCGCGTCACCTTCGACACCCCCAAGGGCCCGGTGGAGGCGGTGCGCGGCGTCGGCTTCTCCGTGGACCGCGGGGAGCGCGTGGGCGTGGTCGGCGAGTCCGGCTCCGGCAAGTCCCAGACCGGCCGCGCCATCATCGGCGTCACCGACCGCCGCGCGACCGTCACCGCCCGCCGCCTCGCCTTCGACGGGCAGGACCTGATGAAGATGCGCCGGCGCGAGCGCGCCCGCCTGCGCGGCGCGCGCATGTCCATGATCCTGCAGGACCCGAAATACTCGCTGAACCCGGTGATGAAGGTCGGCCGCCAGATCGCCGAGACGGTGATGTTCCACCAGCGCCTCTCCCGCCGCGCCGCCGACGCCCGCGCCGTGGAGATGCTCTCCCAGGTCCATATCCGCGACGCCGAGCGCGTCTACCACGCCTACCCCCACGAGCTCTCGGGCGGCATGGGCCAGCGCGTCATGATCGCCATGATGATGGCCCCCGAGCCCGAGCTGGTCATCGCCGACGAGCCGACCTCGGCGCTCGACGTCACCGTCTCCATCCAGGTCCTCGGCATCCTCGACGAGCTCGTCACCCGTCGCGGCGCCGGGCTCATGTTCATCAGCCACGACCTCGATCTCGTCTCCTCCTTCTGCGACCGCGTCGTCATCATGTATGCCGGCCGCATCGTGGAGACCTGCGCGGCGAAGGACCTCGCGCACGCGACGCACCCCTACACCCAGGGCCTGCTGAACTGCCTGCCGAAAATCGACCAGCCGGGCGGGGAGCTGGCCGTCCTGCGGCGCGACCCCGCCTGGGCCGAGGAGGCGTCCGCATGATCCGCGTCGAGGACCTCGGCGTCGCCTTCGGCCGGGGCGCCGACGCCGTCCGGGCCGTGCGCGACGTCTCCTTCGAGGTGGCCGACGGCGAGAGCTTCGGCCTCGTGGGCGAGTCCGGCTCCGGCAAGTCCACGGTGCTGCGCGCGCTCGCCGGCCTGATCCCGCACTGGACCGGCGTGATGGAGATCGACGGGCAGCCGCAGGGCCGCAAGCGCCCCATGGCCTTCCGCCGCCGCATGCAGATGGTCTTCCAGGACCCCTACGGCTCCCTCCATCCCCGCCACACCATCGACCGCATCCTCAAGGAGCCGCTGTCGATCCACCGCCTGCCCTCCGACGACGCCCGCATCCGCCGCGCGCTGGAGGAGGTCGGGCTGGACGCCAGCTTCCGCTTCCGCTTTCCCCACCAGCTCTCGGGCGGCCAGCGCCAGCGCGTGGCCATCGCCCGGGCGCTGATCACCGAGCCGCAGGTGATCCTGCTGGACGAGCCGACCTCCGCGCTCGACGTCTCCATCCAGGCCGAGGTGCTCAACCTGCTCTCGCGTCTGCGCGAGGAGCACGGCCTGACCTACCTGCTGGTCAGCCACGACCTGGCCGTCATCAGCCATATGTGCGAACGGCTGGCGGTGATGCGCGGCGGCGAGATCTTGGAGGAGATGGAGGTCGAGCGCCTGCGCCGCGGCGAGCCGGAGCACCCCTACACCCGCCAGCTCTTTCGCGCGGCCGAGGGCTACGACCCCGCCCTTGTGGGCGGGGTGGAGGAGAGCCTCGAATTGTCCTGAGACTGCGGGTTACGTCCCTTCGCTAGCCCCCGCCTCCGCGTGATCGCCGTGGAGTCGGTCGATCACCCGGCGGACCAGCGCGATGTCGTCGAAGACCCGGTGCAGGGCCTCCTCGATGTCGCCGACGGGGCGGCTCAGCGCGCCCATCTCGAGGAAGCCGTCCTGCCGGTTCAGGGCGAGGAAGAAGTCCCGGCCATGGAAGGCGGCCTGCATGGCGGGGCCGCGCTCTCCCGCGCCTTCGTGGCGGTCGATCAACAGCAGGTTGTCGAGGAAGGCGGGGGCGAGGACCTGGCGCGCCACGTCCGGGTCCTCGGCATGCACCTCGAAGCGGCGCTCGAACTCGGGGTGAGGCAGCTCCACCTTGGGCATGCCGCGCCCGGCGTCGCCCGAGAACAGCTTGCCGAGCATGTTGCCGATCTTCGTCAGGTCGCGGGCGATGAGGATCTTGGAGGGGATCTCCTCGGGCGTCTCGACGCGGAAGAGCAGGCCGCGGAAGACGGTGTCGGTCTTGCGGCTGTCGCCGTCGTCGTCGGAGCGCTTCACCTGCAGGCGGGCCTCCACGATCTCGAAGGCCGTGTCGCGGTAGCGCCCGGACAGACGGTCGCTGAGTCGGGCGCGGTCATGGGCCGGGACGGCGCCGAGGGCCTTCGCATGCTCCAGCGGGAAGCCGCGGGTGGCGGCGTGGTCGTAGTCGAGGTCGCCGACGAACTCGCAGACCACGGGCATGACGCGGGCGGCGAGCGCCCCCTCCCACCGGGCGGCGTGGCGACGCCAGAGCAGCCAGGCGCCGACCGCGGAGGCGACCATGGGCAGGCCGATGGTGAAGATCAGGTCCTTCGCCGACCCCGCCGCGGTGAGCGAGAGCAAGAGCGCCACCAGCGCGCCGGCGCCGAGGGCCATGGCCATCTGGCGCCGCGCGGCGGCGACGCGGCGCCGGCGTTCGGCCTCCAGCTCCTCCAGCCGTGGCGCTATGCGTTCGGCGAAGACGCCGGCGAAGACGCCGGCGAAGCCGCGCTCCAGCTCCGAGCGTTCGGTGTATGCGACCGTCATGGATCCCCCTTCTTACACTACGCGCGCGCCGCCTCTGCGTCTGGCGGCCCGCCTCCTCACTTGCGGCCCGGCGAAGCCGCGCCCGCCTGCGGAGCGGGCATGGTGGCGCCGGGAGCTTGCGGTTTCCTTGCGCCGCCCCGGCCTCAGAAGGAGAGGAAGGGCAGCCAGAGCACCAGTCCGGGGAAGGCGACGAACAGCGCCAGCCCCGCCAGCAGCACGCCGAAGAAGGGCAGGGCGCCGCGGGTGACGTCGCCCAGGCTGACCTCCTCGGGCGAGATGCCCTTGATCACGAACAGGTTGAGCCCGACCGGGGGCGTGATGACCGCCATCTCGGTGGCGATGGCCATGACGATGCCAAACCAGATCGGGTCGTAGCCCATCGCCTTGATCACGGGCAGCAGCAGGGGCGTGGCGATCAGGATGACCGAGACCACGTCCATGAACATGCCCATGACGATGAGCAGCAGGAAGACGCCGACCAGCACGGTCGCCTCGCTCAGCCCGCTGGTGGTGACGAAGATCACGATGTCCTGGGGCACGCGCAGCCGGGTCAGCAGGTAGCCGAAGACCAGCGCGCTGGACAGGATCGCCAGGATCATGCCGGTGTTCTGGATCGTCTCGGACAGGACCTGGCGGATGACCTGCCAGCCCAGCGCGCCGCGCAGCCAGGCGATCAGCGCCGCGCCCAGACAGCCGATCGCGGCGGCCTCTGTCGGGGTGGCGACGCCGGTGTAGATCGTGCCGAGGACCGCGGCGATCAGGACCGCCACCGGCCAGATGCGCAGCAGGGAGGCCCAGCGCTCGGCCCGCGTGGCGCGCTCGGTGGTCGCGGCCACGGCCTCGGGGCGGACGAGGCCGACGGCGAAGATGTAGGCCATCATCATCAGCGCGAGCACGATCCCCGGCACGACGCCGGCGATGAAGAGCAGGCCCACGGACTCGTTGGCCACAAGGCCGTAGAGGATCAGCCCCACGCTGGGCGGGATCAGCAGGGCCAGCCCGCCGGCGGCGGCGACGCAGCCCGTGGCGAGGCGGCGGTCGTAGCCGCGCTTGAGCATCTCGGGGATCGCGAACTTGCCGATGGTCGCGGCGCCGGCCACCGAGACGCCGCAGAGCGCCCCGAAGACCGCGCAGGCGGCCACGCTCGCCATGCCCAGCGAGCCGCGCAGGCCCGAGAGCCAGCGGCTGGTGGCGGTGTAGATGTCCGCCCCGATGCCGGAGACGAAAATGATCTCGCCCATCAGGATGAAGAGCGGCACGGCGACCAGGGTGAAGCCGCTCATGCGGTCGTAGATCACGCCGGTGACGGCGCCGAGGCCGCCCACGCCCTGGAGCATCAGGATGCCGGCCACCGAGGCGGCGCCGAGCGCGCCGAAGATCGGCATGCCCGAAAGGAACAGGACGGCCAGGATGGCGATGACCAGCAGGGTGATGACCGCGGGGTCCATGGCTCAGCCCTCCGTCCCGCGGGCGCGGGCGATGCCGCGCGCGGCGAGGACCAGCGCCATGAGCATCAGCGCGAGTCCGCCGAGGGGAATGAAGGAGTAGGGGATCCAGAGGGGGGCCGAGAGCAGCGACGAGGAGCGGTCGTCGCCCTGCCACGCCGTCAGCGCCATCTCCGCGCCCTTCCAGACCAGCACGGCGGCGAAGGCGGCCAGCAGGAGCATTCCCGCCGCCTCGAGCACCGCCCGCGTCCGCTCGGGCAGACGATCGAGCAGAAGGCGCACGCGCACATGGCGGTCCCGACGCAGGATCCAGGCGGCCGATGCGAAGCTGATGAAGACCAGCAGGTATTCGCTGATCTCGACCGAGAACTGGGTCGGGGCGTTCAGCGCGTAGCGCACGAAGACCTCGTGCGCGACCAGCCCCAGCAGCGCGACCAGGGCCAGCTGGGAAAGGATCTGGAGGGCGCGCGCGAAACCCTCCGCGAGCGCGGCGAGGCGACGAAGAAGCATCGGACCGGATCCTGTCGGAGGAGGACGGGGGCGCCCGGACGGGGCGCCCCCTGGCGGCCGCCGCTCAGGGGCGGAGGGCCGTCACTGGTTCTCGCGGGCGAAGGTGATCAGGGGGTCGGCGCCCTCGACCTCGCCTTTCCACCAGTCATAGACGGGGGCCATCTTGTCCTTGAAGGCGGCGAGCTCGTCGTCCGTCGCCTGATGGACGGAGACGCCGGCCTCCTCGAACTGGCCGACCGCCTCCTCCAGGAAGGTCTCGAGACGGGCCAGCTGATCGGCGCTGCGCTCGTCCGCGGCCGTCTGGACGATCTCCTGCAGGTCGGCGGGAAGCTCGTCCCAGCTGTCCTGGTTGATGACGAGGAAGCTGGTGAAATAGGCCATGTTGGTGATGGTGAGGTGGTCGAGCACCTCGTAGAGCTTGCGGCCCAGCCCGGTGAGCAGGGGGCGCGTGGTGCCGTCGATGGTGCCCCGCTGCAGGGCGAGGTAGAGCTCTCCCGAGCTCATGGTCGTGGGAGAGCCGCCCATCAGCTCCAGCGCCTTGCTGGCCGTGGTGCCGGAGACGGCGATCTTCCTGCCCTCGAGGTCGGCGGGCGTGCGCACCTCGAAGTCCTTGGCGTAGATCTGGTAGGGGCCGCCCACGGCGACGTTGAGCACCTTCATGTTGTGCTCGGCGAGCCGGGCGTTGATGCCCTGGTCCCACAGCCCGGCGTCGAGCGTCTTCTGAAGGCTGGCGGGGGAGGGCCACATGAAGGGCAGGCTGGAGACGCCCAGCGCCTGCACCTTGCCGGTGTGGTAGATGTCCAGCGGCGCGGACATGTCCACGTCTCCGCGCTCCACGGCCCCGAACTCCTCCTTGCCGCCGAAGAGCTGGCCGGAATGGAAGATCTCGATCTGGATGCGCCCGTCGGAGCGCTCCTCGACCTTCTGCGCGAAGGTCTCGATCGGCTTGTAGAGGTATTCGTAGGATGTCGGCCAGTAGGTCGAGAAGGTGAGCTTGTAGGTCTCCTGCGCCATGGCCGGACCGGCCGCGAAAGCGGCGAGCGCCGCCGCGCCAGCGACCATGCGCCAAGGGTTCGTCGTCTTCATGTCTTGGCCTCCTCCCTGTTTCGATACGGGCCGGTTCGTCGCCGGCCTCCGGTTCAGTCCTTTTCGTCCATTGCGTGGCGGCGGTCAAATTCCCAGACCGCCTCGAAGCCCATCAGGCGGCTGAAGGCGTCGAAGTCGGCCAGCGCCGTCTCGCCGCCGGCGCTGGAGCCGGTGGTGACGATATGCGCGTAGGCCTGCCGCATCGCCGCGGCGGCGGCGAGAAAGCCGGTGGCGGGGTAGATGGCGAGCGCGTAGCCGAGTTCGGCCAGCCGCGCGCCCGTGGGCACCGGCGTGCGCCCGCCCTCGACCATGTTGGCCAGCAGCGGCAGGTCGAAGGCGGCGCAGATGCGCTCCATCTCCGCCTCGCTCTCGGGGGATTCGACGAAGAGGATGTCGGCGCCGGCCTCCGCGTAGAGCTTCGCGCGTCGCAGGGCCTCGTCGAGGCCGTGGGCGGTGCGGGCGTCGGTCCGCGCGACGATCAGGAAATCGGAGGAGTCGCGGCTTTCGACGGCGACGCGGACCTTCAGGACCATCTCCTCGGCCGGGATCACGCGGCGGCCGGGGGTGTGGCCGCATTTCTTGGGGACCTCCTGGTCCTCCAGCTGGATCGCGGCGACGCCGGCCTGCTCGTAGCCGCGCACCGTGTGCTGGACGTTGAGCAGCCCGCCATAGCCCGTGTCGCCGTCGGCGATCAGCGGGGCCTGCGTGATCTGCGCGATCCGGGCCGCGCGGCCGACCATGTCGCTGTAGGTGGCCAGTCCCGCGTCGGGCAGGCCGAGATAGGAGGCGACCGTGCCGTACCCCGTCATGTAGAGCGCGGAGGGCGCCAGCGCGTCGGCGACGCGCGCCGAGATCCCGTCGAAGACGCCCGGGGCGGGGAAGAAGCCCTTCGACAGCGCGCCGCGAAGGGCCTGGCGCTTCGCCTCCGCATCGGGGCGGGGCTGGGTCACGTTTCGGCCGGCGCCGGTCGCGCCCTCGCGGTGCTGGGTCAAGACGATCCTCCTTTGCGAACTCGCCGAACCACGCCGGCCTCGCGGGCCGTCCATCGTCCGCGCCCCCGAACGGTCGGCGGGCGGAGCTTAGTCGGGTCGGTCCCACCTGCGCCACCTCCCGATTCAGGCAGCGGATGGCGTTGGAGAGGAGCCGCACGCCTGGTTTTCTCCGGGGGTCGGGAGGCGGCTTTTCCGACCGCGTCGGACGCTG
Organism: Pseudomonadota bacterium; assembly: GCA_051747505.1. GTDB lineage: Bacteria > Pseudomonadota > Alphaproteobacteria > Rhodobacterales > Rhodobacteraceae > Albimonas. The sequence continues at coordinate 7,011 of JBNJGE010000051.1, forward strand.
CGCCGCCGGATTTCCGGCAGCCGCGATTCCTGCGAGGATGCAGCTCTGGAAAGCCGGGCGGGGGCGGATCGAGGGTCATGGGACGATCAGAATGGCGACGCTTGACGCTCCTGCTGGTCGTGGCGGGAGGGCTCGTCGCGCTCCATCAGGCGCGAGAGGTCATCGCCGAGCGCGTCGCGCGCCATGTTCTCGAGGCGCGGGGGCTGTCGGGCGGCGAGTTTCGGGTCACGGCGCTGGGCTGGCGAGAGGCAGTCGTCGAGGATGTGAGCCTCCCCGAAGCCGGAGTGAGCGGAGAGCGGATCGTCCTTCGTTACGAGCCGGCCGCGCTTCTGGCGGGGCGCCTGGGCGAAGTCCGGCTCGAAGGGTTTCGGCTGGACGGGTCAGGGGGGCTGGGGGCGGCGTCGTCATCCCTGTCCGCGCAGGACGGCAATGGGGGCGGGGGCCTGGAGGTGGAGGCCGTCACCATTGCGGACACGCGCATTCTTCTCGCCGAGCCGTTTGCGGGCGAGGTGGTCGTGGAGGGCCGGATACGGCCGTCGGGCGGGGGAGCGGCGGCGGAGCTCCGGCTTGACCTGGGGCTCGGCCCGCTGACCGGCGTCTTGCGGATCGTCTCCGACGGTCTGACCGAAGGCGCGCGGGTCGAGGCGGAGGGCGACCTTTCGCTGGATCTCGCGGGCCTCGACCGGATCGCGGGTTCCGAGCCCCTTGCGCTGGAGGAGGGACGGGCGGCGCTCACCTTCGCGGGCCATCTGACCGCGCCGGAGGGCCGGGACGTCATCGGCGCGGCTGTGGAGGACCTCGCGCTGTCGGGGGATCTTCGGATCGAGGGGGCGCGGGACGCCGCCGGGCGGAGGTTCTCGGGCGATGTCGCATGGAGGCTGGAGGGGCGGGACGGGCGGCTTTCGCTCGCCCTCCCGCAGGTTGCGCGCTTCGAGGCGGCGGGGGTTGAGGCGCCGGCGCTGTTGGCTCCGCGCGAAGACGCCGAGCCGGGGAGGTGGGCGATCGAGGTGGAGAAGACCGACCGGCTGGCGGTCTGGCGGCGCATGGGCGAGGGCGGATTGCTGGAGGCGGCCGGCGAGGTCAGGCTCGCCCAGGGCGGCGCCTCTGCGGCGCTGGAGCTCGCCGCCGAGGTCGAGCATGACGCGGCGGGACGCCTCGCAGGGCCGGCGCCGGTCTCTGCCTCGGTGTCTGCGTCAGGGCTCCGCCTAGCGAGGGACGAAGGCTCGGCCGAGGTCAGGGACATGGCGTGGCGGGCGCGGGGGACCCTGGAGCCCGGAGGCGCATTGCAGTTGGCGGGGCCCGCCGAGGCGACCGCCGGGGCGGTGCGGCTGGGTCGGGTGACGGCGGAACGCGCGATCCTCGAAGGCGAGATGCGCCTGGAGGGCCGGGAGGGGACGTGGTCGGTCGTCGCCGCGCCCGGCCTGACGCTGACCCTGGACGCC
>JBNJGE010000051.1:8552-17613 GCA_051747505.1 Pseudomonadota bacterium
GCGGAACGCGCGATCCTCGAAGGCGAGATGCGCCTGGAGGGCCGGGAGGGGACGTGGTCGGTCGTCGCCGCGCCCGGCCTGACGCTGACCCTGGACGCCTCCGCCACGCCCGGCGCGGTTGGTTTCACAGTGCAGGAGGGGCGGATTTCGCAAGGCGGCTCCGGCGTCTCCGCCGCCCTCGACGCGACCGCGGGCGCCTTCGACGCGCGGCTGGCGACCGGGGATGGCGCGATCGCGCTCGAGGATGTCGAGGGGCGGGTCATCGCCGAGTTCGACGCGGCGATGCGAGGCGAGGTGCGGCTCCTGGAGGGGGCGGCGCGGGCGCCGGAGCTGTCACTGGCCGTGTCGCAGGTCACGGGGACGCTCGCGTCGCGCGGCATGGCCTCGCCCGCGGATCTGTCGCTCTCGTCGCGGCTGCGCGATACGGGCCCTGCGTCGCAGTTCTCGCCCCTTGAGTTAACGCTGGCAGGGACGCTTGACGGCGAAGCCGTCGCCTTGTCGGGGACGGCGGCCGGGGCGGGGGGTGTCAGTCTGCCGGTCGAGGTCACGGCCGACCTCGGGGCGGGCGCGGCGGAGGCGCGGGTCGGGCCGGGCAGGGTCCGCTTCCGTCCCGGAGGTCTGCAACCGGCGGCCTTCAGTCCCCGCTTCGCAGCGCTTCGAGACGTCGGCGGAAGCGTCGAGGTCGACGGGAGCCTGTCGAAGCCGGCCGGGGGCGCGGCCTCCACACGGCTGCGGCTGCGGCTCTACGACCTTTCGGCGAGCGCGGGCGATGCGGGGGCGGAGGGGCTGTCGGGCGAGCTCGTCTTCTCGAGCCTCTCGCCCCTGGTCTCGGCAGGCGTGCAACGGCTCTCGGCGCGCCGGCTGATCGCGGGCGTTCCGCTGAGCGACGCGGATCTGCGCTTCTCGGTGGTGCCCGGTCGCGGCGGCGCGTCGATCCGCATCCGGCGTGCGACGGCGGGGCTGGCCGGCGGCGAGGTCGTGCTGAGCGATGCGACGTGGAACACCGACGCCGCGGTCAACGCGGCGGAGGTGGCGGTCCGCGACGTCTCCATCGAGCGGCTCCTTCGCGACTGGAGGATAGAGGGGGTGGGGGGAACCGGCCGCCTTTCGGGCATGATCCCGATCAGGGTCGGGCGGAACGGCATCAGCGTCGAGGGCGGCCGCCTCGAGGCGGACGGGCCGGGCGTGGTGCGGGTGAACTGGGGCGGCGCGCGGGAGACGCTGGTGGGGGCGGGCGAGCAGGCGGAGCTTGCCGTGCGGGCGCTGGAGGACTTCCGTTACGAGGCGCTCTCGATGGGCGTGGATCAGGCGCCGGGCGAGGCGCTGACCCTCTCGGTCCGGCTGGAGGGTGCGAATCCGGAAGTGCTCGACGGGCATCCCTTCCGCTTCAACGTCAATCTCAGCGGGCGGCTGGAGCCCATCCTGGAGGCGGTGCGCCAGGGGCGGCGCATCGGGGCGGATCTGATCCGCGGGGGGCTCGGGGGCGCTCGGTGAAACATGACGCCTCGACCCGCGCCGCGCCTTCGATATACTTGCCCCCGCCGACCATTCCCCGCCGTGAGGCCCCGCCTGATGACAGCCTTCCGTTCGATCGCGCCGCTGCTCGCCATCCTGGGCGCGGCCGCCTGCGAGCCCACGGTCCGGGTCGAGGCGCCGAAGGAGCCGATCACGATCAACCTGAACGTCAAGGTGGACGCCGAGGTGCGCGTGAAGCTCGAGGAGCAGGCGGAAGAGGACATCAGGAACAAGCCGGAGATCTTCTGAGATGGCGCTCCACCTGCCGATGACCCGCCGCTTTCTGGTCGTGCTTCCGCTGATCCTGGCGGCGCTTCTGCTCGCGCCGCAGGCGGCTTCGGCGCAGTCGAAGCTGGACGCCTACCGTATGAGCGGCGCGGTGGCCGAACGCCATGACGGCTATGTGGAGGTCCGCGACGCGAGCGCCGCGCCGGATGCGGGCGGGCTAGTGCGCGAGGTGAACGCGGAGCGGCGCGCGCTTTACGAGAAGCGGGCGCGCGAGACCGACGTTCCGGTCGAGGAGGTCGGCAAGCTCTTCGCCACCAAGATCGTCGAGCGGGCGCCGCCGGGCACGTATTTCCGACAGCCGGATGGCAGCTACATCCGGAAATAGCGCCGCCGCCGCCGCCGTCTTCCTCGACTGATCCGAAGCGTTCCGCGCCGCCCCGTCGCTCGGGACGATCACGCTGCCGGCGCTCGGCGTCGTCAGCGTCCCCAGTCGCCCAGCCAGCCCTCGAGCCAGTGAATGTCGTAGGCGCCGGCCTCGATCTCGGGATCGGAGGCGAGGCGGTCGAAGAGAGGGGCGGTGGTGTCGACGCCGTCGACGATCAGCTCGCCCAGCGCGCGGCGCAGGCGGGCGAGGGCGGCGGGGCGGTCCTCGGCGTGCACGATGAGCTTGCCGATCAGGCTGTCGTAGTAGGGCGGGATCCGGTAGCCGGCGTAGATGGCGCTGTCCATGCGGATGCCCAGCCCGCCGGGGGCGTGATAGGCGGCGATGACGCCCGGGGAGGGGGCGAAGTCGGGCAGCCGCTCCGCGTTCAGGCGGCACTCGATGGCGTGGCCCTCGGGGCTGAGATCCTCCTGGCGAAAGGTCATCGGGTGGCCGGCGGCGACGCGGAGCTGCTCCTTGACGAGGTCCACGCGCCAGACGGCCTCGGTGACCGGGTGCTCGACCTGCAGGCGGGTGTTCATCTCGATGAAGAAGAACTCGCCGTCCTCGTAGAGGAACTCGATGGTCCCGGCGCCGCGGTAGCCCATCCGGGCGACGGCCTGGGCGCAGGTCTCCCCGATGCGCTGGCGCTCGGCGTCAGTGAGCGCGGGGGAGGGGCATTCCTCGAACACCTTCTGGTGGCGGCGCTGCAAGGAGCAGTCGCGCTCGCCCAGATGGACGGCGTTCCCGCGGCCGTCGCCGAAGATCTGGACCTCGATGTGGCGGGGGCGGGCGAGGTATTTCTCCAGATACACGGCGTCGTCGCCGAAGGCGGCGCGGGCCTCCGAGCGGGCGGAGGCGAAGGCGTTGGGCAGCTCCTCGGCCGTGCGGGCGACCTTCATGCCGCGCCCGCCGCCGCCGGCGGCGGCCTTGACGAGGACCGGATAGCCCATGCCCTCGGCGATGGCGAGCGCCTCCTCGGCGGAGGTCACGCCGCCCTCGGAGCCGGGGACGACGGGCACGCCGAGCTCGCGCATGGTCTCCTTGGCGGCGATCTTGTCGCCCATCACCCGGATGTGCTGGGCGGAGGGGCCGACGAAGGTCAGGCCGTGATCCTCCACGATCTGCACGAAGGTGGGGTTCTCGGACAGGAAGCCGTAGCCGGGATGGATCGCCTCGGCGCCCGTGATCTCGCAGGCGGAGATGATGGCGGGCATGTTGAGATAGCTCTGCGACGCGGAGGGCGGGCCGATGCACACGCTCTCGTCGGCGAGGCGCACATGCATGGCGTCGGCGTCGGCGGTGGAGTGGACGGCGACGGTGGCCACGCCCAGCTCCTTGCAGGCGCGGTGGATGCGCAGGGCGATCTCGCCCCGGTTGGCGATCAGGACCTTCTTGAACATGCGCGCGCCGCGATCACTCGATGATCATGAGGGGGGCGCCGAACTCCACCGGCACGCCGTCCTCGACCAGGATCCGCTTCACCGTCCCCGCCTTGGGGCTGGGGATCTGGTTCATGGTCTTCATGGCCTCGATGATCAGCAGGGTCTGGCCCTCGGCCACCTCGTCGCCGAGGCGCACGAAGGGGGCGGAGCCGGGCTCGGGCTGGAGATAGGCGGTGCCGACCATCGGGGAGGCGACGGCGCCGGGGTGACGGGCGAGCGCGTCGGCGGCGTCGGCGGCCTCCTCGGCGGGGGCCGCGGGCGCCTCGGCCTGGGCGGGCGCGGGCGCCGCCGGCGCCACGGCGACCTGGGTCGGCGCGGGCGCCGGGGCGCGGGTGACGCGGACCTTGAGCTGATCGTCCTCGCCGTATTCCCGCTCCACCTCCAGCTCTGTCAGCTCGGTTTCGCGGAGCAGTTCCGCGAGCTGGCGGATGAAGGCGATGTCGGAGTCGTGCGTTCTGCTCATGCGGGGGCGTGCTCCTGCGACGGGCCCGATGCGCCCGCCGTCTCGGGCGGGCGCGGAGGCCCCGCTGTCATGGCAGCCCGCTTACACGGCGCGGGGGGGCGTTGCCAAGGGGGGCGGCGTCGCCGCTCAGCCCTCGTTGGCCGTCTCGGAGCTGCGCTCCTCGGCGACCGCCTCGCGCAGGCGGTCGAGCGGAACGTAGCCGCGAACCAGCCGCTCGCCGATCACGAAGGTCGGCGTGCCCTCGATCTTGAGGGCCCGGGCGAGTTCGTAGTTGGCCCGGATGGCGTCCTCGATCTCCGGGCGCTCCGCGGCCTCGCGCAGCGCCTCGACGTCGAGCCCGACCTCTCCGGCGATCTCCCAGACCTTCGCGTCGGTGAGAGAGCCCTCGTGGCTCATCAGCGCATCGTTGAAGGCCATGTAGAGCCGGCCGTCCTGCTGGTCGCGCGCGGCCAGCGCGGCGCGCGAAGCGGTGATCGAGGAGGGGCCGAGGATCGGGAACTCCTTGACGACGTAACGCAGGCCCGGATCGGTCTCGACCAGCTTGCGCACATCGTCATGGGCGCGCTTGCAGTAGCCGCAGTTGTAATCGATGAACTCCACCACCGTGACGTCGCCCTCGGGATTGCCCGCGACATGGGAGTGGCCGTCATCGAAGATCGCCTGCGCGTGCTGGCGCACCAGGCCCTGGTCGGAGGCGGTCTGCGCGTCGCGCTGGCGCGCTTCGAGCGCCTGCAGCGCCTCCATGATGACTTCGGGATTCTCCAACAGGTACTCGCGCACCTCCGCCCGCAGCACGGCGCGGTCTTCCGGGTCCAGCGGCAGGTCGGCCTGGGCGGCGGCGGGGGCGGGGGCGGCGAACGCGGCGAGCGCGAGGCCGGCGAGAGCGGCGAGGCCCGGTCGGGCGGCGGGGACGGGGCGGGTCATGCGGTCTCCTTCGTCATGTCTGCGGTCGGCGCGCGGCCGGGGGCGGGCGCGGGTCATTCCCGGGGCCGGGTGCTGGCCAGGATGTCGTCGGCGCGCAGCCAGGCGGGGCTGCCCGAGGGCAGCAGATCGCGGGCGCGCTGCGCAAGGCGCCGCGCGTCGGCCTCCTGGCCGGTCATGATCAGCCGGTCGGCGGTGACCAGCGCGGCCATGCCCTCCTGTCCGGTGCGGGCGTAGGCGAAGGCGAGGTCGCGCAGCAGGCTGGGATCGCCCCCGTGCGACTCGCGCGCCCCCTGCTTGAGAGCCTCGAGCGCCTCCCGGTTGGCCTCCGGCGTGCCCAGGGAGAGAAGGGCGCGTCCGAGATAGCCCAGGATGAGGGGCTCTCCGGGGGCGAGATCGACGGCCCGGCGGTAGGGGGCGACCGCGTCGGCGCCCCGGCCGCTCTCCAGCAGGATCTGGCCCTTGAGCTCGTGGTAGTAGGCGTCGTCCGGGCGCAGGGCGATCAGACGGTCCGCCTCGCGCAGGGCGGCGTCGGGGTCCGGCGCGCGGTGCAGGGCGATGGCCCGGCGCAGGGTGGCGAATTCGCCGTCATCCTGCGGGTCGAGGCGGGACAGGGTGGCGGAGGGCGTGTCAAGGAACCCGTCCAGCTTCGCCTCCATCCGCGTGGTCCAGTAGACGAGCCCGTCATCCGGCTGCGCGTCCCGATGGCGGGATTCGCGCACCCGGCGGTCGATGGCCGCGAGCCGCGCGGTCGAGATCGGGTGGGTCAGCGCGTAAGGATCGCGGTGGCGGTCGGAGAAGACCTCCTGGCCCCGGAAATGCTCGAGAACCGACCGCATTCCGGCCGGATCCACCCCCGCGCGGTCCAGATAGGTCAGCGCGGCCTGGTCGGCCGAGGATTCCTCGCCCCGGCTGTGGGCGAGCATCACGCGCTGGAGCATCGACTGGGAGCCCATGGCAATCCCGGCCCCCGCCTGAGCGGCGTTCCCTCCGCCCGCGGCGCCGGCGGCCGCGGCGGCGAGCAGGCCGAGCACCGTGGAGGCGATCGCCGCGCCCTGCAGGTTGTCAGAGGCGATCTGGCGTCGGGCGAGATGGCCGCCGCTGATATGCCCCGCCTCGTGCGCGATCACGCCCTGAAGCTGGGCGGGCTCCGGGAACTCGCGCAGCAGGCCGGTGGTGAGCACCATGTTCCGGCCCTGGAAGACGAAGGCGTTGGGGGCGGAGTCGTTGGCGATCAGGATGGTGACCGAGTCGGGCGCAAGGTTCGCCGCGCGGAAGATGGGGTCCGACAGGCGGCGCAGCGTCGACTCGATCTCCGCGTCCCGGATCAGCCCGAAGGCCGAGGCAGGCTGCGTGGCGACGGCGAGGGCGCCGAGCGCGAGCGCGCACACGCGCAGGGCCGGCAGCGCGCGAGGGCGCGGGATGCGGCGGGGCGAGAGAGGGAAGCGGGCCAAGTCCGTCCTTCGGCGTTCGTCCTTCGGGGGCGCGGCCGCCCCGTCTGCTGCTGGCGGCGCGGGCGACCGGCGCGCGACCGCTTGACCGTCCTGCGCGCCGCGGCCACCTTCCGCGCCCTCTGAGCGCATTAGGAGCGGGAAACGATGAAGACTTCAAGGCGGGGGGCGGTCGATCCCTTCATCGTGATGGACGTGATGGAGCAGGCCCGGGCCGCGGAGGCGGCGGGGCGCGACATCATCCACATGGAGGTCGGCCAGCCGGGCACGCCCGCGCCCCGCCCGGCGCGGGAGGCCGCCTCCCGCGCGCTGGAGCGCGACGCGCTGGGCTACACGGTCGCGCTCGGGCTGCCGGAGCTGCGCGAGGGCGTCGCCGAGCTGTGCCGGGACTGGTACGGCGTGGCGCCCGACCCGTCGCGGGTGATCATCACCAACGGCTCCTCGGGCGCCTTCCTGCTGGCCTTTCTGGCGGTGCTGGAGGCCGGGGACCGGCTGGCGCTGGCCGATCCGGGCTATCCCAGCTACCGTAACATCCTGCGCGCGGTGAACGTGGAGCCGGTGCGCGTGGAGACCGGGCCTGACGACCGCTGGCAGCCGCGGGGGACGGATCTGGGCGAGGCGGAGGGGATTCTGGTCGCCTCGCCCGCCAATCCGACCGGCGCGATGCTGACGCGCGAGCGGATGGCGGAGCTTGCCGCGGCCTGCGCGGGGCGCGGCGCCGCATTCATCTCCGACGAGATCTATCACGGGCTGACCTACGGGGATCGCGCCGTCTCGGCGCTGGAGGTGACGGACGAGGTGATCGTGATCAACTCGTTCTCCAAGTACTTCTCCATGACCGGCTGGCGGGTGGGCTGGATGGTGGTCCCCAACCACCTGGTGCGCACGGTGGAGCGGCTGGCGCAGAACCTGTTCATCTGCCCGCCGCATGTCAGCCAGGTCGCCGCGCTGGGCGCGCTGGAGGGGCGCGAGGAATGCGAGGCCAACCGGCGCGTCTACGCCCGCAACCGCGAGATCCTGATGGAGGAGCTTCCGAAGGCGGGCTTCGCGGATTTCGCGCCGCCGGACGGGGCGTTCTACCTCTACGCCGATGTCAGCCATCTGACCGGGGACAGCCGCGAGTTCTGCGCGCGGATGCTGGCCGAGGCCGGGGTGGCGGCCACGCCGGGATGGGACTTCGACCCGGTGCGCGGGGGCGGCCGGGTGCGCTTCAGCTTCGCGCGGAGCACGGAGGACATGATCGAGGGCGCGCGGCGGCTGAAATCCTGGCTGAAGGGGTGAAGGATGGCGATGCGACGGGAAGAGCGAGCGTTTCGAATGGCTCACCGATCGGAAAGGTTTCAATCTGAGCTTCCCAAGCGTCCGCAGAAACGGTATAGAGTTCGTGAACGAGATTGACGGGGTGACTCGGGTGCGCCGGATCCGCCAAGAGGGTGGGGGGCTCTTGAGGTCTCGTAGGGGAAACGGAACCGAGGAGAGAATGATGCGCAAAGTGTTCTTGAGCACGGTCGCGATCACCGCGCTGGCGGCCGGGGCGGCGAGTGCTGCGACTTACAATGAAGTCGACATCCGTTCGGGTATTAGTGTTGGAGGGGCGTTCAACCCGACCTTGGGAACTCTGAGCGTGGATCCGTTCGATCAGTCGCTCGGCACTCTGAACTTTGCGACTTATGTGATGAGCTTTAGCATCGCGTCGGAAGGTTCATTCACCAACACTGGCGATCAGGAATTGCTCGACTTTACGGTGGAGCTGACGGGGCAGGGAAGCCTGAGCAACGCGGATTTCACGCCGACCTCAGTGTCGGCACTAAACACTGAATCGTCGACGCCGGTCGATCTGGCACCGGATGAGACAGTGCCGTTCAGTCTGACGACGAGCGAATCCGGCTCTGGGTCTGTGTTGTTCGCTCTGGCGAACGGGGCCAGCCCGATTGACGTCGACTTCTCCTTGGCCGCAGGCGTCGATACCTCTGGCGGTTCTTCTTTTGACTCCTCTGTCACCACGCTCGGGGAAGTTTCCTTGGACGTGACCTACGACTACACCCCGTCCGATACGCCGGAGATTCCGGTGCCTGCTGCGCTGCCGCTGCTGGCCTCCGCGCTCGGCGTGTTCGGGGTTGCGCGCTACCGCCGGCGCAAGTGATCTGACGACAAGTTCCGATTGTGAGGGGCGGCCTTCGGGCCGCCCTTTCGCTTCTCCGGCTCTCGAAAATCGTCTCCTGCGCCGGGCAAGTCGGAAAGAGCTCTGACCATGCGTCGAAAGGGGGCGGCCGCAAGGCCGCCCCTTTGCCTTGCGGGCTCAAGAGGATCCGCTCGCGATCCAGCGGCGGCGAGGGCCTGTCGTACGGTGGCAGCGCAGGCGTCGCCCTGAAACAGAACGGCCGCGGCAAGGTCTGCCGCGGCCGTTTGCGTTGAGGGCGTTCAGCGGCCACCTCAGCGGCGGAGGGCCCACCAGCCGCGTTTCCGCGGCTTCTTGCCGGGCGTTTCCTCCGCGGTCCTGTCCTCCGCGGCGGTCGTGTCGGATTCGGCGGTCCCGCCGGGCGCGGCCTCGGCAGCTTCGGGCGTGGAGACGGCCGGGGAACCCGCGGTTTCCGCGACAGCGGCGGGTTCGGCGGCC
>JBNJGE010000052.1:0-17523 GCA_051747505.1 Pseudomonadota bacterium
GAGCGCAGCGTGATCTCCCCGCGCGAGGGCGAGCGCATGGGGCCGACATGGGCCTGGAAGCCGTGCCCCTCCGCCGCCGCCTGCCCGTCATAGCGCACGGCGATGGGCAGGAAGTGATACTGGATGTCGGGGTACTGCACCCCGGCCGCGCTGCGGATGAAGGCCGCGCTCTCGAACTGGTTGGAGGCGCCGGGCCCGGTGCGCGTGAGCAGCCAGCGCGCCCCGACATAGGCCTTCCCCAGAAGGTTCCAGTAGCGGTAGAGGCTGATCGGCTGGCTGGCGGCCATCTGGATGTAAAGCTCCAGGTGGTCCTGAAGGTTCCGGCCCACGCCGGGCCGGTCGGCAAGGACCTCGATCCCGTGTTCGCGCAGATGCGCGGCCGGGCCGACGCCCGAGAGCATCAGCAGCTTGGGAGAGTTGATGGCGGAGGCGGCCAGCACGACCTCCCGCCGCGCGCGGATCACCTCCGTGCGCCCGCCGCGCTCCAGCTCCACGCCGGTCGCCCGGCCGTTCTCGATCACCACGCGGCGGGCGAAGCCGCGCACGAGGTCGCAGTTGTCGCGCTTCAGCGCCGGTCGCAGATAGGCGTTGGCCGCCGACCAGCGCCGCCCCTTCCAGACGGTCATCTCCATGGGGCCGAAACCTTCCTGCTTCTCCCCGTTGTAGTCGTCGGTGACCTCGTAGCCCGCCTGGCGGCCGGCCTCGACGAAGGCCCGCGTCAGCGGGTTGTCCCGCGGCCCGCGGCTGACATGGAGCGGCCCGTCCGTGCCGCGCCAGGAGGGATCGCCGCCATGGCCGCCGGGATGCCAGTTCTCCATGCGCTTGAAGTAGGGCAGGACGTCCGGAAAGTCCCAGCCATCCGCCCCCTGCTCGGCCCAGTGCGCGTAGTCGAGCGCGTGGCCGCGGACATAGACCATGCCGTTGATCGAGGAGGAGCCGCCGATGACCTTGCCCCGCGGGCAGGCGAGGCGGCGACCGCCCAGATGCGGCTCCGGCTCGGTCTGGTAGCCCCAGTCGTAGCGGGCCATGTTCATCGGGTAGCTCAACGCGCCGGGCATCTGGATGAAGGGGCCGACGTCGGTCCCGCCATGCTCGATGACCAGCACGCTCGCCCCCGCCTCGCTCAGCCGATACGCCATGGCGCAGCCGGCGCTGCCCGCGCCGACGATCACGAAATCCGCTTCCATTTGTTGTCTCCGGGTCGTGCGGGGCAGGGGGGTCAGTAGGGCGCCTCGACCGCGCCCATGCGCACATAGACGGACTTGAGCTGCGAGTAGTGCTCGATGGCCGCCGCCCCGTTCTCGCGCCCCACGCCGGAGGCCTTCACGCCGCCGAAGGGAACCTCCACCGGCGCGTCGTTGTAGGAGTTGACGTAGCAGGTGCCCGCCTGCAGGCGCCCGATCACCCGGTGCGCCCGGGCGAGGTCGCGGGTGAACACCCCGGCCGACAGGCCGTAGTCGGTGGCGTTGGCCCGCGCGATCGCCTCCTCCTCGTCCTCGAAGTCGAGCACGCTCATCACGGGGCCGAAGATCTCCTCCCGCGCGATGGTCATGTCGTCGGTGACGTCGGCGAAGACGGTGGGCTCCAGCCAGAAGCCCTCGCGCTGGATGCGCCGACCGCCGGTCACGAGCCGCGCGCCCTCCTCGACGCCCTTGGCGATGTAGCCCTGCACGATCTCGAGCTGGCGGGCGCTGATGAGGGGGCCGTAGTTGACGGACTCGTCCAGCGGGTCGCCCGTTTTCACGCCCTCGAGCCGCTGCTCGAGGCGTTCCAGGAACCGGTCGCGGATGCCCTTCTGCAGGAAGACGCGCGTGCCGTTGGAGCAGATCTGTCCGGTGGAGTAGAAGTTGCCGAGGATCGCGCCGCCGACCGCGTCCTCCAGGCTCGCGTCGTCGAAGACGATCATCGGCGACTTGCCGCCGAGCTCCATGGTCACGTGCTTCACGCCCTCGGCCGCCGCCGAATACACCTTGCGGCCCGTGGGCACGGAGCCGGTCAGCGAGACCTTCGCCACGCGCGGATCGGTGGTCAGCGCCGCGCCCACGGCGCCCGCGCCCTGCACCACGTTGAACAGGCCCGCGGGGGCGCCGGCCTCCGCCAGGATCTCCGCCACCTTCAGCGCGCAGAGCGGCGTCTCCTCCGAGGGCTTGAAGACCATGGCGTTGCCGCAGGCGAGCGCGGGGGCCGCCTTCCAGCAGGCGATCTGCGTGGGGTAGTTCCAGGCGCCGATGCCCGCGCAGACGCCCAGCGGCTCGCGGATGGTGTAGGCCCAGTCGCCCCCGGCGAGCGGGATGTGCTGGCCGGCCAGCGTCGCGGCCATGCCGCCGAAGTATTCCAGCGCGTCCGCCCCGCTGGTTGCATCGGCCACCAGCGTCTCCTGAAGGGGCTTGCCGGTGTCCATCGTCTCCAGCTCGCTGAGCTCGCGGTTGCGCTCGCGCATGATGTCGGCGGCGCGGCGCAGGACGCGCCCGCGCTCGGTCCCGCTCAGCGCCGCCCACTTGGCCTGCGCCGCGCGCGCGCTGTCCAGCGCGCGGTCGATCACCGCCGGCGTCGCCTCGCGCAGGGTCGCGATCACGCGCCCGTCGGCGGGGTGGATCACGGGCATCTCCGCGCCGGCGGCATCCTCCAGGGGCGCGCCGGCGACGAAATGGCTGGCCTCGGGCTGGGTGGCATAGGTCATGTGTCGATCAGGTCCTTTTCGCGTGTCTCCGCACCGCTTCGCCGCCGCGCCGCCAACTCGGCGTCGAGCACGGCGAGCACCCGCCGCGTCGCCGCGGCCCCGTCCGGCGCGTCCTCGCCCAGCCCCTCGCGCAGATAGACGCCGTCGATCACCGCCGCGAGCGTCCCGGCGAGATCCGGCGCGGACCCGCCGGCGAGCGGTCGCAGGGCATGGGAGAGGTTCGACACCAGCCGACGCTGGTAGATGGTCAGCAGCCGCTTCGCGGGCCCCGAGATCCGGGCGAGCACGTAGAAGTTGAGCCAGGCGGCCAGCGCCGCGGAGCGGAAATTGGTTTCCGAGAATCCGGCCCGCACGATCGCCTCGACGCGCTCCCGCGGGCTCCGCGCGGCCTTCAGCCCGGCCTGCACGTCCCCGCCGTACTGGCTCAGCATGTGGCTCATGGCGGCGAGGAAGATCTGCTCCTTGTTGCCGAAATAGTGGTGGGCCAGCGCGCTCGACATGCCCGCGCGGCGCGCGATGCGCGCCACGGTGACGTCGAGCGATCCGCCCACGCCGATTTCGTCGATCGTCGCCTCGATCAGCGCCGCGCGGCGCACAGGCTCCATGCCGATCCTGGGCATGCGGTCTCCGGGTGCGATTTTCGGTGCTTGCAATCTCAGGCTAGTTGGTTTTTTATTGACTCGTCAATCAAGAAAAACCGCAGGCGAAACCGACCCAACGGGAGACACCGATCATGACCCTTCGGACGACCCTCTCCGCCCTCGCCTTCGCGGCGGCCGCCGGCCCGGCGATGGCGAACTGCGACACCGTCGTCTTCTCCGACGTCGGCTGGACGGACATCACCGCCACCACCGCCGCGACGACGGAGGTGCTGGAGGCGCTGGGCTACGACACCGAGACCAAGGTGCTCTCGGTGCCGGTCACCTACATCTCGCTGAGCAAGGGCGACGTCGACGTCTTCCTGGGCAACTGGATGCCCACCATGGAGAACGACATCAAACCCTACCGCGAGGACGGCAGCGTGGAGACGGTCCGCGCCAACCTCGAGGGCGCCAAGTACACGCTGGCGACCAACGCCGCCGGCGCGGAGCTCGGCATCGGGAGCTTCGGCGACATCGCCGCGCAGGAGGACGCGCTGGACGGCCGCATCTACGGCATCGAGCCGGGCAACGACGGCAACCGCCTGATCATGGAGATGATCGAGGAGGACGCCTTCGGCCTGGGCGATTTCGAGATCGTCGAGAGCTCCGAGCAGGGCATGCTCGCCCAGGTGCGCCGGGCCTCCAACTCCGACGAGCCGATCGTGTTCCTGGGCTGGGAGCCCCACCCGATGAACGCGAATTTCGACCTCACCTACCTGACCGGCGGCGACGACTGGTTCGGCCCGGACCTTGGCGGCGCCACCGTCTACACCAATGTCCGCGCCGGCTATCTCGAGGAATGCCCGAATGTCGGCAAGTTCCTCCAGAACCTGAGCTTCACGCTTCAGATGGAGAACGAGATCATGGGCGCGATCCTCGATGACGGGGCCGATCCCGGCGAGGCCGCGCGCAACTGGATGAAGAGCAACCCGGATCTCGTCATGGGCTGGCTCGAGGGCGTCGAGACCCGCGAGGGGGGCGACGCGAAGGCCGCCATGCGCGAGGCCCTGGGTCTGTAAGACCCGCGCGCCGCGCCCCGGCCGGGGCGCGGCCGTTCCCCCTCTCCGGCCCGACCGCAACCCGCGAGGCCCGCCTTGGACTGGCTGACAGACAACAAGATCCCCGTGGGCAGGACCGCGGGCGACCTCTTCGACTGGCTCCAGGCCAACGGCGCCTGGTTCTTCAACGGTCTCGCCGACGCGCTTGACTGGCTGATCGAGGCGATCCTCTGGGCGCTGTCCACGCCTCACCCGCTGATCATCGTCGCCCTGTTCGTGGCCGTCACTTGGGCCATGCAGCGCAGCTGGAAGGTGGCCGGCGCCGTGGCGCTCGGCTTCCTGTTCATCCTCAACCAGGGCTACTGGGAGGAGACGCTGGAGAGCATCACGCTCGTCCTCTCCGCCTGTCTGGTGTGCATGGCGCTGGGCGTGCCCATCGGCATCGCCGCCGCCCACCGCCCGCGGCTCTACGCCTGGATGCGGCCGGTGCTGGACCTGATGCAGACGCTGCCGCCCTTCGTCTATCTCATTCCGGCCATCGTCTTCTTCGGCATCGGCATGGTGCCGGGCCTGATCGCCACCGTGATCTTCGTCCTGCCCGCGCCGATCCGGCTGACGCATCTGGGCATCTCCTCCACGCCCGTGCCTCTGCTGGAGGCCGCCTCCGCCTTCGGCGCCTCCCCGCGCCAGACGCTGTGGAAGGTGGAGCTGCCCTACGCGCTGCCGCAGATCATGGCGGGGCTGAACCAGACCATCATGCTCTCGCTGTCGATGGTGGTGATCGCCGCGCTCGTCGGCGCGGACGGGCTCGGCGTGCCGGTGGTGCGCGCGCTCAACCAGGTCAACACGTCGCTGGGCTTCGAGTCCGGCTTCATCATAGTCGTCGTGGCCATCGTGCTCGACCGCATGCTCCGGGTGGAACGCAAATGACCCGCGCCGTGGAATTCGACCGCGTCTCGATCGTCTTCGGCGACTCCCCGCAGGTCGCGCTCCCGCTCATGGACGAGGGGCGCGAGCGCGGCGAGATCCAGGCGCAGACGGGCCAGGTTCTCGGCGTGCACGACTGCACCCTTTCGGTGGAGGAGGGGGACATCCTCGTCCTGATGGGGCTGTCGGGGTCGGGCAAGTCCACGCTGCTGCGGGCCGTGAACGGCCTCAACCCCGTCACCCGCGGCGCCGTGCGCGTCAGCGACGGGGAGCGGATGGTGGACATCACCAACGCCGATCCCGCCACGCTGCGCCGCATGCGCCAGCATCACATCGCCATGGTCTTCCAGCAGTTCGGCCTGCTGCCCTGGCGCACGGTGCGGGAGAATGTGGGCCTCGGGCTGGAGCTCGCCGGCGTGGCGCGGGCCGAGCGGCGCGAGCGCGTGGACCGCCAGTTGGAGCTCGTCGGCCTGGCCGAGTGGGGCGATCGCCGCGTGGCGGAGCTGTCGGGAGGGATGCAGCAGCGCGTGGGCCTCGCCCGGGCCTTCGCCACGGAGGCGCCCATCCTGCTGATGGACGAGCCCTTCTCCGCCCTCGACCCCCTGATCCGCACCCGCCTGCAGGACGAGCTGCTGGAGCTTCAGGAGCGGCTGAAGCGCACAATCGTCTTCGTCTCCCACGACCTCGACGAGGCGTTCAAGCTGGGCGATCACATCGCCATCATGGAAGGCGGGCGCGTGGTGCAGGCCGGCGCCCCGCAGGACATCTTCACCAGCCCGCGCACCGACTACGTGGCCGACTTCGTCGCCCACATGAACCCGCTGGGCGTGCTGCGCGCGGGGGACGTGATGGAGCCGGCGGAGACCGCCCCGGACGGCCCCTCGGTCGGTCCGGAGGCGAGCGTCAAGGAGGTCATGGAGGCCGTCCAGCGCGCCGACGCCCCTGTCGCGGTGATGGAGGACGGCCGCCTGCTGGGGCAGGTCACGGCCCGGAGCATCCTCGCACACCTTCTCGACCCCCGGGGCGCCGGCCGCGCCGCCTGAGACGGCTGGCGGCTGCGCCCGCCGGGCGGGCAAGCAGAAAGGCGGTCCGATGCCGCGCGCGATCCTCGACACCAACGTCTTCGTGGCCGCCGGCTTCAACCGCGCCAGCGCCTGCGCCCGCCTGCTGCGGGCCGTTGAGGCGGGCCGGCTGGAGCTGGTCTGGAGCGAAGCCACCCGCCGCGAGACCCGCGCCGTGCTCGAGCGCATCCCGCGCCTGCGCTGGTCGGACGCCGAGCCCCTCTTCCGCCCGGAGGCCGAGCGCCCGGCGCCCGGGGACCTGTCCGGCGTCGGCTTCGTCGAGGACCCCGAGGACCGGAAATTCGCCGCCCTCTCGCTGGCCTCCGGCGCGCCGCTGGTCACCGCGGACGACCACCTTCTCGCGCATCGCGACCGGCTGGACGTGCACAAGCCCTCGGAGTTCCTGCGGGCCTGCGGCGATCTCGACGCGCCGTAGCGCCCCCGGCGCGCGCGCCGAGCCCGGCGCCGCGACGCTTGCGCCCGGCCGCCGGCTGGTGTCCCCTTGCCGGGACCGTCGGAGGCAAGCGGAGCGAGGACCATGGGCGAGCGGATCGAGCGTGTGACGTCGAGCCACTGGGGCGCCTTCCGGCTTGTGGCGGAGGACGGCCGGCTCGTCTCCGCCGCCCCGTTCGAGGACGACCCGGACCCCTCCGACATCTGCCGCGCCGTCCCGGCCGCGGTGCATCACTCCGCCCGGGTCGCGCGCCCCTCCGTGCGCCGCGGCTGGCTGGAGGGCGGCCCGGATCGCGCGCGCGACCGGCGCGGGCGCGACGAGTTCGTGGAGCTGCCCTGGGACGAGGCGCTGGACCTCGCGGCGCAGGAGATCGACCGCGTGCGGACCGAGCACGGAAACGCCTCGATCTACGGCGGCTCCTATGGCTGGGGGAGCGCCGGGCGCTTTCACCACGCCCAGAGCCAGGTGCACCGCTTCCTGAACTGCGCTGGAGGCTACACCGCCCATTTCGGCAGCTATTCGACGGGCTGCGCGCAGTCGATCATGCCGCATGTGATCGGCATGAACTTCCTCAAGTTCAGCTATGGCGAGCAGACCTCCTGGAGCCAGATCGCACGGGAGACCGAGACGCTGGTGATGTTCGGTGGCGTCGGGCGCAAGAACGCGCAGGTCTCCATGGGCGGCGTCACCCGCCATGAGGTCGGCCCCTCTCTTGAGGCGCTGCGCGAACGGGGAGCGGCGATGATCAACGTCTCGCCCCAGCGCAGCGACGGCTGGGCGGGCGCCGACTGGTGGGCGGTCATGCCGGGCACGGACACCGCCCTGATGCTGGGCCTCGCCTTCGCGCTGGAGGAGGCGGGGCTGACCGACCGCGCCTTCCTCGACCGCTTCACGAGCGGGTGGGAGCGCTTCCGCCCCTACCTGACGGGCGAGAGCGACGGCACCCCGAAATCGCCCGAATGGGCGGAGGCGATCTGCGGGATCCCGGCCGCCGACATCCGGGCGCTGGCCGACCGCATGGCGCGCACGCGCACCTTCATCTCGGTGGCCTGGTCGCTCCAGCGCCAGCGCCACGGGGAGCAGCCCTACTGGATGAGCATGACGCTGGCCGCCATGCTGGGGCAGATCGGGCTGCCCGGCGGCGGCGTGGGCTACGGCTACGGC
The DNA here is from genome assembly GCA_051747505.1 of Pseudomonadota bacterium. GTDB lineage: Bacteria > Pseudomonadota > Alphaproteobacteria > Rhodobacterales > Rhodobacteraceae > Albimonas. The sequence continues at coordinate 7,926 of JBNJGE010000052.1, forward strand.
TCCATCGGGGGCGTGGGGGCGCCGGTCAGGGAGCTCTCGGGCCTCGCGCTGCCGCAGGGCGAGAACGCGGTGGGGGAGGTGATCCCGGTGGCGCGGGTGGCGGACATGCTCCTCAACCCGGGCGCCGAATACGACTTCAACGGGGAGCGCCGGCGCTACCCCGACATCCGGCTGGTCTACTGGTGCGGGGGCAACCCCTTCCATCACCACCAGGACCTCAACCGGCTGGAGGCCGCCTTCCGCCGCCCCGACACCGTCATCGTGCACGAGCCGTGGTGGACGGCGACGGCGAAGCGCGCGGACATCGTGTTCCCCGCCACCACGCCCTATGAGCGCGAGGATATCGGGCGCACCTTCTCCGACCCGTTCCTCTTCCACATGCCCAGGATGATCGAGCCGGTGGGCGAGGCGCGCGACGACTTCGACATCTTCGCCGACCTCGCCGGGCGGATGGGCTTCGAACAGGCCTTCACCGAGGGCCGGGACGCCGAGGGCTGGCTGCGCCATTTCTACGACCGCTTCCGCCAGGGCTGCGCCGAGGCGGGGGTGGAGACCCCGAACCTGGAGGAGCTGCGCGAGCGCAACTGGGTGGAGCTGCCCATCCACGGCCGCGCCTTCGAACGCACGGCCTTCGGGGCGTTCCGCGCGGACCCCGAGGGGGCGGCGCTGGGCACGCCCTCGGGGCGCATCGAGATCTTCTCCGAGCGCATCGCCGGCTTCGGCTACGACGACTGCCCCGGCCATCCGGTCTGGTTCGCGCCCGAGGAGGGGGACGAGGCGCACCCGCTGCGCCTGGTCTCGCCCCAGCCGGCGGACAAGCTGCACAGCCAGCTGGAGGCCGCGCTGGCCGACGCCCCGGGCGCGCGGCCCGCGCCCCTGGCCATCCACCCGCGCGACGCCGCTGCGCGCGGGATCGCCGACGGCGCGCTGGCCCGGGTCTTCAACGCGCGCGGCGCCTGCTTCGCGCGCGCCCGGCTGACGGAGGACGTCGCCCCGGGCGTCGTGGCGATCCCCACCGGCGCCTGGTTCGACCCGGACGGCGACGGCGTGGACCGGCAGGGCAACCCCAACGTGCTGACGGAGGATGTGGGCACCTCGCGCCTCGGTCAGGGAACGAGCGCCCACACCGCCCGGGTCGAGGCCGAACCGGCCTGAGGCCCGCGCCGCGGCCGTCGCCGCGACGCCCCTCCGCGCCCTTCAGCCCGCCCCGTCGAACTTCAGGAGCTGCTTCATGTTCATAAACACGGTCTCCCGCGATCCTGCGCTGGAGGACTTCCGGCAGGAGGTGCGCGAGGTCTGCCGCGCGGAGCTGTCGGACGAGGTCCGCCGCAAGCTCGACCTGGGCCAGCACCTGGACAAGCCGGAGCACGACGCCTGGCTCAAGGCGCTGGGGCGGCGGGGCTGGCTGGCCGGGCACTGGCCGAAGGAATACGGCGGTCTGGGCTGGAGCCCGGAGCAGACCGCCGTCTTTCAGGACGAGGTTTCCCGCGCCGGGGCGCCCTGGCTGATCCCCTTCGGCGTGACCATGGTCGGCCCCGTGATCTACACCTTCGGCTCGCAGGAGCAGAAGGCGCGCTTCCTGCCTGACATCGTCGCCAACAATGTCTGGTGGTGTCAGGGCTATTCGGAGCCCGGATCGGGCTCCGACCTCGCCTCGCTGCGCACGCGCGCGGTGCGGGGGGAGGACGCGGACGGCCCCCATTACATCGTCAACGGCCAGAAGATCTGGACGACCCTCGCCCACTGGGCGGACTGGATCTTCTGCCTCGTGCGCACCGATCCCGACGCGCCGAAGAAGCAGCAGGGCATCAGCTTCCTGCTGATCGACATGAAGTCGCCCGGCGTGACGGTGCGGCCGATCACGACCATCGACCTGGGCCACCACCTCAACGAGGTGTTCTTCGACAATGTCCGCGTGCCCGCCGAGAACCTGGTGGGCGAGGAGAACAGGGGCTGGGACTACGCCAAGTTCCTGCTGGGCCACGAGCGCGCCGGCGGGGCCGTCACCGGCAAGTTCGAGCGTTATCTCGACCAGCTCCGCCAGGTGCTGGACCAGACCTTCGAGGGCGGGCGGCCCCTTTCGGCCTCCCCCGAGTTCCGCCGCCGGCTCGCCCAGCACGAGGTGGACCTCGCGACGCTGGAGGCGCTGGCCGCCGATCAGAAGGCCGCCTTCGACGCCGCGGGAGCGCCCTCGCTGATCGGGGCGGCGGCGCTGAAGCTGCGGGGCTCGGAGCTGCAGCAGGCCATCCTGCAGACCATGACCGACGCGCTCGCCCGCCACGGCCTGGCCTATCAGGCCGAGGCCCTGATGGCGGGCTGGAACGGAGAGCTGATCGGCCCCGCAGAGAGCGCCGGCATCCTCTACGAGCATCTCTACCGGCGCGCCGCCACGATCTACGGCGGCTCGTCCGAGATCCAGCGCAACATCATCGCCAAGGGCGCTCTCGGCCTCTGAGGAGAAAGCATGCCTGCCTTTTCGAGCGAGGAGCGCCAGCTCCTGCATGATAGCATCGACGAGTATTTCTCCGACCGCTACGGGGCCGGGCACGCGGTGACGCTCGCGCGCGGCGACGGGCCCGACGGCTTCGGACGCGAGGAATGGGCCGACTACGCCCGCCTCGGCTGGCTTGGGCTGATGCTGCCCGAGGCCGCCGGCGGATCGGCGGGCGGGCTGACCGAGGCGGGGATCCTCTTCGCCGCCGCCGGCCGGCATCTGGCGCAGGAGCCGCTGCTGCCCACGCTGGTTCTCGGCGCGGGCGCCGTCGAGCGGATGGGGACGCCCGAACAGCAGGAACTTCTCTCCGAAATCGCTCAGGGCCGTCGCCTGGTGGCCTTCCTTCAAGCCGAGCCGGAGTCAGGCTTCGCCCGCGACCATGTCGCCGCCGTCGCCCGCAGGGAGGGCGAGGGATACGTCCTCAGCGGGGCGAAGGCCTTCGCGCTCGGCGCCCATGCGGCCGACACGCTTGTCGTCTCCGCGCGCATCGGGGACGGGCAGGGGCCTGTCGGGCTCTTCCTGGTCCCCGGGAACGCCCCCGGGTTGGAGCTCAACCCGGCGCCCGCGCTGGACGGCCGGCGCGGGGCCGCCGCGCGCCTCGACGAGGTGCGGCTGGAGGCGGGCGCCCTTCTCGGCGCAACGCAGGAGGACCGGCTGGCGGAGATCGACCGTCTGCTCGACCGCGCCGCCCTCGCCGTCTGCGCCGAGGCCGCGGGCGCCATGGCCGCGGCCGCCGCGCTGACCACGGACTACATCAAGGGCCGTCAGCAGTTCGGCCGCAGCCTGTCGGATTTCCAGGTGCTCCAGCACCGGGTCGTGGACATGCACCTGGCGTGCGAGGAGACGCGCGTGGCCGTCCACGCCGCCCTGCGCGCGGTGGACGAGGACGCGCCCGACGCCGCCCGCGCCGTCTGGCGCGCCAAGGCGCAGACGGCGCAGGCGGCGCGCTTCGTGGGCGGGCAGGGCATCCAGCTGCACGGCGGCATGGGCATGACCGACGAGATGCCCATCGGCCACTACTACAAGCGTCTGGCCATGTGCGAGGCGATGTTCGGCGACGCCGAATGGCATCTCGCCCGCCTCGCCGAACCGGCGGAGGGCTGAGCCCGCGCCCCGCTGCCGCGCGGGCCGTCCTCGGCCTCCACCTCCCGAACGGAAGGCGCCGCATGACCTACGAGACCATCCGCTACGAGACCCCCGCCGACGCCGTGGCGCGCATCACCCTGGCCCGGCCCGAGCGGCGCAACGCCCAGAACCTGAAGATGCTCTACGAGCTCAACGCCGCCTTCGACGCGGCGGCCCATGACGACGCGGTCAAGGTGATCGTGCTCGCCGCCGATGGCCCGCATTTTTCCTCCGGCCACGACCTCGGCGGCGACCGCGACATGTCCGGCTTCGACCCCGTGACGCCCTGGGGCGGCTTCGACCGACCCGGCGCCGAGGGCCGTCAGGCGCGGGAGGAGGAGTACTACCTCGGCTTCTGCCAGCGCTGGCGGGACATTCCCAAGCCGACCATCGCCCAGGTGCATGGCAAGGCGATCGCCGGGGGGCTGATGCTTGCGGCGGTCTGCGACCTGATCGTGGCCTCTCGGGACGCGACCTTCTCCGATCCCACGGTCGCCTTTGGCGTCAACGGGGTGGAGTGGTTCTCCCACCCCTGGGACTTCGGCATCCGCAAGGCCAAGGAGCTGCTATTCACCGGGGGCGCGCTGGGCGCCGAGGAGGCCCGGGCCCTCGGCTTCGTCAACCATGTCGTCGCGCGCGACGACCTTGAAAGCTTCGTTCTCTCGCTGGCCGGGCGCATCGCCGGGCGCCCCTCCATGGGCCTGCGCCTGGCCAAGATGGCGATGAACCAGGCGCAGGACGCGCAGGGCTTCCGCACCGCGATGAACGCGGCGATGGCGCTGCACCATGTCGGACACGCCAACAACCAGGAGCGGTTCGGCCAGAGCGTGGACCCCTCGGGCGTCGAGATCATCCGCCGCGAGGCGAAGCAGGACTGAGCGCGCCGCCCCGTCAGCCCCGCACCACCAGCACCGAGATCGGCGCGTGCCGCACCACCCGGTCGGCGTGGGATCCCAGGAACATGTCGCGCAGCTGGTCGGGCTCGTGGGAGGCCATGACGATCAGGTCGGCCTCCACCCGCTTCGCCGCGCGCAGGATCTCCTCGGCGACATGGCCGTGACCCATGTGGCCCTCCACCTCCACGTCCTCCGGCGCGTGCTCGGCCAGGAAGGCGTCGAGCTCGGCGCGGGCGCGGGTCAGGGCCTCCTTCTCGAAGCCCTCGGGGAAATAGGCGCCGACCATGGACATGCCGAAATCCGGGGTGATCAGCAGCACGTGCAGCTTCGCGCCGTCCTGGCGCGCGATGCGGGCGGCCTCGGGCAGCGCCTTGCGCCAGGAGGCCTCCTGGCTGATCTCCACCGGCAGCAGGATGTTGCGATGCATGGACCTTTCCCTCCCCGTCAGGCGGCCGCGGGCTCGGCGGCGGGAACCCGCCGCCGCTGCAGCCAGATCACCCCGGCCAGGATCACGAGCGCGGGGATGTACATCAGGTACTTGTTCGGCTGGTCCGTCGGGCGCAGGACGCGCAGCACCTCCTGGTCCCAGTCCAGCCCCGCCTGCGCGGCGGGCGAGTTGTAGGCGACGTCGTCGATGACGGTCTTCCCGTCGCGCTCGACCAGCATCAGCCCCGCCTCCTCCAGCCGCGCCTCCCCGCTCTCGCCCGGCGGCAGCTCCAGCAGGGCGACGAACTCCAGCGGCTCGCCGATCGCGTCCACGCCGGCCACGCGCAGGCGCAGCGCCTCGCCCGGGGGCGTCGCCTCCGCAGCCTGCGCAAGCTCGGCGGGCGGGACCTCGCGGTAGGGCGGATAGACCTGGTCCATCCAGTAGCCGGGCCGGAAGATCGTGAAGGCGATCAGCAGCAGCAGCGCCGTCTCCCAGACCCGGTTGCGGGCCAGGAAGAAGCCCTGCGTGGCGGCGGCGAAGAGCAGCATCGCCCCGGTCGAGGCGATGAAGATGAAGATGCCCTGCGCCCAGCCGACCTCGATCAGCAGCAGGTCGGTGTTGAAGATGAACAGGAACGGCAGCGCGGCGGTGCGCAGCGAATAGAAGAAGGCGATCGCCCCGGTGCGGATCGGGTCGCCGCCCGACACGGCGGCGGCCGCGAAGCTCGCCAGCCCCACCGGCGGCGTCACGTCCGCCATGATCCCGAAATAGAAGACGAACAGATGCACCGCGATCAGCGGCACGATCAGCCCGTTCTGCTGGCCCAGCGTGACGATCACCGGCGCCAGCAGGGCGGAGACGACGATGTAGTTCGCCGTCGTCGGCAGCCCCATCCCGAGGAGCAGCGACAGAACCGCCGTCAGCAGCAGGATGGCGAGGATGTTGCCCTGCGAGAGCGTCTCCACCACCTCCGCCAGCGCGGAGCCCACCCCGGTCTGGGACACCGCGCCCACGATGATCCCGGCCGTCGCCGTGGCGATGCCGATGCCGATCATGTTGCGCGCGCCTGTCGCCAGCCCGTCGATCAGGTCCCTCAGCCCCGTGAGCGCCGCCGCGGCCAGCCGCCCCTCCCCACGCATCAGCGCCAGCAGCGGGCGCTGGGTGACGAGGATGAAGATCATGTAGGCCGTCGCCCAGAAGGCCGAGAGCCCGGGCGAGAGCCGGTCCACCATCAGCGACCAGACCAGCACGATCACCGGCAGCAGGAAATGCAGGCCGGAGCGGACGGTCGGCCCCGGAATCGGCAAGCGTGTGACCGGCGCGTCGGGATCCTCCATCTTCAGCGGGGCCTCGCGCGAGGCCACCCACAGCAGCGCCAGATAGACGAGCGACAGCAGCGCGAAGACGATGTAGCCGGCGGTGTCGGGGAAGGCGGGCCGGATCCAGCCCATGCCGTAATAGACGGCGAAGGAGAGCGCGCAGACCGCGGCGACGATGAAGGCGAAGCCGGCCAGCCGGCGCAGGATCGGCGCGGGCTCGACGGGCCGCGGCAGCCCTTTCATGCCCGCCTTCAGCGCCTCCAGATGCACGATGTAGACAAGCGCGATGTAGGAGATCACCGCCGGCAGGAAGGCGTGCTTGACCACGTCGAAATAGGGGATGCCGACATACTCGACCATCAGGAAGGCCGCCGCGCCCATGACGGGCGGCATGATCTGCCCGTTGACGGAGGAGGCGACCTCGACGGCGCCGGCCTTCTCGGAGGAGAAGCCGACGCGCTTCATCAGCGGAATGGTGAAGGTCCCCGTGGTCACCACGTTGGCGATGGAGGAGCCCGAGATCAGCCCCGTCATGGCCGAGGAGACCACCGCCGCCTTGGCCGGCCCGCCGCGCATGTGGCCCATCATCGAGAAGGCGACCTGGATGAAGTAGTTGCCCGCCCCGGCCTTGTCGAGCAGCGCCCCGAACAGCACGAACAGGAACACGAAGCTGGTGGAGACGCCCAGCGCGATCCCGAACACGCCCTCGGTCGTGATCCAGTGGTGGTTGACCACCTCCGACAGCGCGTTGCCTTTGTGGGCGATCATGTCGGGCATCCATGGCCCGAGGAAGGTGTAGATCAGGAACACCGTCGCCACGAGCGTCAGCGCGGGGCCGAGCGCGCGGCGCGTGGCCTCCAGCAGCAGCATCAGCCCCGTGACGGCGACCACGAAGTCCTGCTGGATGGGCAGCCCCACGCGGTCCGAGATCTCGCGGTAGTAGACGTAGAGATAGGCGGCGCAGGCGGCGCCGAGGATCGCCATCGCCCATTCCCAGGGCGGGATCCGGTCGCGCGGGGAGCCGGCGAGCACCGCGCCCGCCACCGCCAGCGCGACGAGCGGGATCCACCAGGTGGCGACGTCCTGCTTGGCGCCGGTCATGAACAGCGCGGCCAGCAGCAGGGGCACGGCCACGCCTAGCGCCCGGCCCCCGACGCTGCGCGCGGAGGGGTAGGCCGCGAAGGCCAGGAACATGGCGAAGGCGAGGTGGATGGAGCGGGCCTCGGTGTCGTTGAAGACCCCGAAATTGACCATGAAGGGAAGCGGGGAGGCGTACCAGAGCTGGAACAGCGACCAGGCCAGCGACACCAGCAGGATCAGCCGCCCCGTCGCCCCGTGGGGCGAGCGCGCGCCGGTGTCGGCGGCGGCCACCAGCTCGTCCAGCTCCGCCTGGGCGCGCTCGCCCGCGCGGTTCCCGCCGTCCTCTTCGGTCATGGAAGCGTCCCCTTGGCGCGGCGGGCGGGCGCCGGCAAGGCGCCCGCCCGGTCAGGCCCGCGGCCCCGGCGCGGGCCGGGGCGCGGCGCAGGCAGGGCTCACATCCAGCCCTGCTCCTTGTAGTACTTCTCGGCGCCCGGATGCAGCGGCGCGGAGAGGCCGGTGGAGATCATCTGCTCCGGCTCCAGGTTCTCGAAGGCCGGGTGCAGGCGCTTGAAGCGGTCGAAGTTGTCGAAGACCGCCTTGACCACGTTGTAGACCACATCCTCGGACACGTCGGCGGAGGTCACGAAGGTCGCCTTCACGCCGAAGGTGCGCACGTCGTCCGGGTTGCCCTCGTACATGCCGCCCGGGACGGTCGCCCAGGCGTAGTAGGGGTTCTCGTCCACCAGCTTCTCGATCGCCTCGCCCTCCACGGGGATCAGCTTGGCGTCGGTGATGGTGGTGGCCTCCTGGATGGAGCCCGCCGGGTGGCCGACGGTGAACACGATGGCGTCCACCTTGTTGTCGCCCAGCGCCGCGGCCTGCTCGGCCGACTTGAGCTCGGAGGCGAGCGCGAAGTCGTCCAGCGTCCAGCCCTTGGCGTCCATCACCACCTCCATGGTGGCGCGCTGGCCGGAGCCGGGGTTGCCGATGTTCACCCGCTTGCCCTTCAGGTCATCGAAGGTCTCGATGCCGCTGTCGGCGCGGGCCACGACGTTGAACGGCTCGCCATGGACCGAGAAGACGGCGCGAAGGTCCTTGAAGGCGTCGCCCTCGAATTTCGCGGAGCCGTTGTAGGCGTGGAACTGCCAGTCGGACTGGGCCACGCCCATGGCCATGTCGCCGGCCTTGATGGCGTTGATGTTGGCGATCGACCCGCCGGTGGAGGGGGCGGTGCACTTGATGCCGTGCTCCTCCGAGCCGCGGTTGACCAGCCGGCAGACGGACTGGCCGACGACGTAGTACACGCCTGTCTGGCCGCCGGTGCCGATGGTGATGAACTGCTCCTCCTGCGCCACGGCGGGCGTCTGCGCGGCGAAGGCGAGCGCCGCGAGGGACGCGGCGATCCTGAACGTCTTCATTGAAGTCTCTCCCTTGTCCTTGCCGACGGGCCGGCGCCCTCCCCTCCGCCGCGCAAGGCGGCTGGCGCGCTTCCCCGTCGTCCGACCGGGCGAGCGTAGCTTCGCAGTCACCGCCTCGCAACGATTTGCGCCGCCGCCGGCCCTTGCGCGAATCGCGCGGGCGGCGCAGTCCCTGAAAGCGTCCTCCGGAGGTTTTCGCCATGAGCCATGTCTTTCCGCGCCACACCCGCCAGTCCCCGCCCGTCGCCGTGGGCGGCGAGGGCTGCTGGCTGATCGACGCCGACGGCAGGCGGTATCTCGACGGCTCCGGCGGGGCCGCAGTCTCCTGCCTCGGCCATGGCGACCGGGAGGTGACGGAGGCGATCAAGGCCCAGCTCGACCGGCTCGCCTTCGCGCATACCGGCTTCTTCACCTCCGAGCCGGCGGAGGCGCTGGCCGATCTGCTCATCGCCAACGCACCCGGCGATCTCGACCGCGTGTTCTTCGTCTCCGGCGGCTCGGAGGCGACGGAGGCCGCCATCAAGCTCGCCCGCCAGTACTGGGTGGAGAAGGGGGAGCCGCAGCGCGGACGCCTCATCGCCCGGCGCCAGAGCTACCACGGCAACACGCTCGGCGCCCTCTCCGCGGGCGGCAACGAATGGCGCCGCGCCCAGTTCGGCCCCCTCCTGCTGGAGGTCAGCCACATCGCCCCCTGCTACCCTTACCGGGAGCGGTGCGAGGACGAGAGCCTGGAGGATTACGGCCGCCGCGCCGCCGACGAGCTGGAGGCCGAGATCCTGCGCCTCGGTCCCGAGACGGTCATGGCCTTCATGGCCGAGCCCGTGGTCGGCGCCACCGCC
>JBNJGE010000053.1:0-17421 GCA_051747505.1 Pseudomonadota bacterium
GCTGCGCACCGTCTTTCAGGGCGTTGAGGCGAGCTGGGAGGCGGAGGTGCGCCGCATCTCCGACGTGATGGACCCGGAGACGCGCTCCATCGGCATCATGGTCTCGGTCCCAGACCCCTACGGCCAGGTCGTCCCGGGCCAGCGGCCGCCGCTGATCAAGGGGATGTTCGTGCGGGTGATCCTCACGGGGCCGCCGGTGGAGGACGTGATCCTGCTGCCCCGCGCCTCGATCCGCGAAGGGCGCGCGCTGGTGATCGACCCCGACAACCGGCTGCGCCTGCGCGAGGTGGAGGTCGCCTATGAGGACGGCGACCTCGCGGTGATCGTCGGGGGGCTCGAGCCCGGCGCTCGGGTGGTGACGAGCGACGTCGCCCCCGTGATCGAGGGCCGGCTTCTCGCGCCCGAGCGCGACGAGGACACCGAAGCCCGGCTGCAGGCGGCCGCCGCGCCGCGGGACGGCGGCGAATGATCCGCTACTTCGCAACCCATCCCACCGCGGCCAACCTGATGATGATCGCGCTGATCGTCGTCGGGTTGGTCTCCCTGCCCGGTCTGCAGCGCGAAACCTTCCCGCGCATCGAGCCGCGCCGGGTCCAGATCTCCGTCGCCTATCCCGGCGCGGCGCCGCAGGAGGTGGCCCGCGCGATCTGCCAGCGCATCGAGGACGCCGCCGAGAGCGTCCAGGATGTCGAGGAGATCGTCTGCGTGGCGCGCGAGGGCGTGGGCGTGGCCACGGTGGAGATGATCCAGGGCCGGGACCTCGACCGCTTCCGCTCCGATCTCCGCGCGGAGATCGACGCCATCGCCGATTTCCCGGACACCGCCGAAGAGCCCGTGATAACCCAGCTGGGGCGCACCGACTTCGTCGCCTCCGTCGCCGTGACCGGACCGCAGGACCGCGACCAGCTCCGCACGCTGGCCGAGGGGATCAAGGACCGCATGCTGCGTCTGGGCGGGATGCGGGAGGTCGAGATCAAGGGCTTCTCGGACCGGCGCATCCGCATCGAGATGGCCGACGCGGCCGCGCGCCAGCTCGGGCTCGGGCTGGACGACATCGCGCGGACCGTCACCAGGCGCAACCTCGACGCGCCGGTGGGCGAGGTGGAGACGCGCGACGGCGTCATCCTGCTGCGCGTGACCGACGAGCGCACGCGCCCCGAAGCCTTCGCCGATCTCGTCGTCGCCTCCAGCCCCGCGGGGGGCGTGGTCCGGCTGGGCGACATCGCGCGCATCGAGCGCGCCTTCGAACGGCGCGAGACCCGCGTGACGCTCAACGGCGCGCCCGCCGCGCTGCTCGACATCTCCAAGACGCCGGGCGAGGACACGCTGCGGATCATGGAGGATCTGCGCGCCTTCCTGGAGGCCGAGCGGGACCGCCTGCCCCCGGAGGTGACGCTGACCGTCACCGGCGACGGCACCGAGATCCTGCGCAGCCGGCTGGAGATGGTGCTGAGCAACGCGGGCCAGGGCCTTGCCCTCGTCTTCGCGGCGATGTGGCTGTTCTTCGGGCTGCGTCAGGCCTTCTGGATCGGGCTGGGGCTGCCGATCTCCTTCCTCGGCGCGCTCGCGGCCATGGCGGCGCTGGGCTACTCGATCAACATGCTCACCATGGTGGGGCTGCTGATTGTCATCGGCATCCTGATGGACGACGCCATCGTGATCGCCGAAAACATCGCCACCAAGCGCGAGCAGGGGCTGGAACCGCTGGAGGCCGCCATCCAGGGCGCCCGGCAGGTGGCGCCGGGCGTGATGTCGAGCTTCGCGACCACCGCCGCCGTCTTCGGCCCGCTGGGCTTCCTTCAGGGCGATCTGGGCGAGGTGCTGCGCGTCGTGCCCATCGTCATGCTGCTGGTGCTCAGCGTCTCCCTCGTCGAGGCCTTCCTGATCCTGCCTCATCACCTTGTCCATTCCGCCCCCGGCCGCCCCTCCGCCGCCACCCGGCGGGCGGAGGCCTGGCTGGACGCGGTGCGCCGGCGCGCCGTGGGGCCGGCCGCCGACTGGTCGGTGCGCTGGCGCTATCTCACGCTGGGCCTGGGGGTGATGCTGTTCCTCGCCGCCGTCTCGGCCATCGCCGGCGGCGTGGTGAAGTTCCAGGCCTTTCCCGAGATCGACGGCGACCGGATCGAGGCGCGCATCGAGCTCTCCGCCGCCGCCCGTCTGGAGGACACCGAGGCCGCGGTGGCCCATGTCCTGGCGGGGCTGGAGCAGGTGAACCGCAGGCTCGGGGCCGGCAACGAGGGCGACCGTGAGCTGGTGCAGGAGGTGGTCACGAGCTGGGGCGAGAACCCCGACGCCGGCGCCTCCGGCGCGCATCTGGCCACTGTCAGCGTGGACCTCCTCTCCGGTCCCCTGCGCGCGGCCAGCAACGCCGAGATCCTCGCCGCCTGGCGCGAGGCGGCGCCTGCGACGCCGCGAATGCGGCGGCTGAACATCACCGAGTCGCAGATCGGCCCCGCCGGCCGGGCGATCGAGCTGCGCCTGCGGGGCGACGACTACGACCGCCTCGCCGCGGCGGCCGAGGAGCTGAAGGCCTGGCTCGCCCGCTACGAGGGCGTGCACAGCCTCGCCGACGACCTCGCCCCCGGCAAGCCCGAGCTGCGGCTGACCCTCAAGCCGGAGGCGGACGCGCTGGGCGTGGACGCGCGCTTGCTGACCGACCAGCTGCGCGCCGCCTTCCAGGGCATGGTCGCCGACGAGGTGCAGGCGGGCGGCGAGAACTGGGAGGTGGCCCTGCGCCTGCGCCTCGCCGACCGCGACAGTCTCGGGGATCTGGACAGCTTCGCCGTGCGCACGCCCTCGGGCGAGCGGGCGCCGCTCTCGGCGGTGGCGGAGATCGAGCCGGGGCGCGGCTATGCCCGCCTCGCCCGCGTGGACGGCCTGCCGACGGTCACTGTCACGGGCGACGTGGACACCGCCGTCGCCAATGCCAACGAGGTCGTCTCAGACACCCAGGTCCGCTTCTTCCCCGAGCTGCTGGCGCGCCATCCGGGGGTTCGCGCCGACACCGAGGGGCAGAACGCGGCGGCGGCGCGCACGCAGGCCTCCATGCTCTCCGGCCTGCTGGTGGGGCTGGTGGGGGTGTTCCTGGCGCTCAGCTTCACCTTCCGCAGCTATGCCGAGCCCGTCGTGGTGATGATGCTCATCCCCTTCGCCCTGATCGGGGCGGTGGCCGGTCACCTCGCGCTGGGGGTCGACCTGTCCATGCCCTCGATGCTGGGGATGGTCTCCCTGGCCGGGATCGTGGTCAACGACTCCATCCTGCTGGTCAACGTGCTCAAGGACGAGCACGAACCGGGCGTGGTGACGGTGGCCCAGGCTGCGCCGAAGGCGGCCGAGGCGCGGTTCCGGGCGATCGTGCTCACGTCGATGACCACGATCCTCGGGCTGCTGCCGCTGCTGTTCGAGACCAGTCTCCAGGCGCAGTTGCTGATCCCGCTGGTGGTGTCCATCGCCTTCGGGCTGGCGAGCTCGACGCTGCTGATCCTGCTCGTCGTGCCGGCCTTCTACGCGGTGCTGGACGATTTCGGCCTGACCTCGCTGGCCGCCGAGCGCCGGGCGCTGGCGAGGGCCGAGGCGGAGGGGGCGGGCTGACGCCCGCCGCCCCTTACAGCTCCAGCCGGTAGACCCGGGCGGCCGTGCCGGAGAAGAGGGCGGTCTTCTCGGCCTCCGAGGCGCCGGAGGCGGTGCGCTTGAGGGCGTTCCACAGGATCGCGTAGGGGCCGGTCCCCCGGTCCACCGGAAAGTTGCTCTCGAACATGCAGCGGTCCGGACCGAAGGCCTCGATGCAGGGCTCGATATAGGGCCGCCAGGCGTTCGCCAGCGTCTCCGAGCTCGCCGGCGGCTCGGACAGGAAGCCGTCGAGGTCGCAGAAGGCCATGGCGAGACCGCCGAGCTTCACCGTGACATTGTCCAGCCGGGCGAGTTCGCGGATGTTGTCGCGCCAGATGTCGTAGCGCTCCGGCAGGCGGCCGGCATAGGCGCCGACGTTCAGCGGCGTGCCTTCATGGTCGAGGACGATGGAGGTGTCGGGGAAGGCGCGGGCGAGGTCGATGACCTCGGGAAGCTGGGGCTCCAGAACCCAGGCGTCGAAGCTCAGGCCGCGCGGAGCGAGATGGGCGAATCCCCGACGGAAATCGGCGTCTGCGTAGAGCCCTTCCGGCGAGCGTCCCGCCAGCGGGCCGAGCACGGCCGGGTCCGCGTCCCAGGCGGCGGTGTTGCGGATGCCGCGGAACCGCTCGGGCGCGTGGGCGATGTGGGAGTCGAGCACCTCCCCCGCCTTGTCGCCGATGCGCAGGTCCACCCGCGAGACGATGCCCGCGGCGATGCGCGAGGGGCCGTAGGCGCCCGACGCCGACATGGCGGCGATGCCGTTGACGAACTCCGTCTCGCCCACGGGGGCGAAATCCGGGTCGCCGCCCGCGCGGTACATGGCGCGGCACTCGACGAAGACCGTGCCGATCACGTTGTGGCCCGAGGAGACGTCCGCGAGGATCTCGTCCAACAGGTAGCGGGGCGACATCTCGATCACCCGGTTGAAGCCGTGGACCGGCGGGTCCTCGGCGGAGCGGCGGCCGTCCCACAGGTGGTGGTGCGGGTCGATGATCGGCAGATCGGGGTCGAGAATGGCCTCGGGCATGCGGTCCTCCCTGCTCCGGCGGTCACAGGCGCCGCCGGCTCGCGGGCACCATAGGCGCGACGGCGAGCGCAGGGAAAGCCTCATGCAGCGCCGCCGGCCGGGCGTCCGGGCCCGGCCGGCGGGCGCGTCAGTCGTAGACGACTCCCGGCAGCCAGGTGATCACGTCCGGATAGACCATGCAGACGGCCAGCCCGATGATCTGGATGGCCAGGAAGGGCAGCGCCGCCTTGAAGATGTCCGTCATCGGAATCTCGGGCGGCGCAACGCCGCGCAGGTAGAACAGCGCGTAGCCGAAGGGCGGCGACAGGAAGCTCATCTGCATGTTCACGAGGTAGAGCACCCCGAACCACAGCACGAGGTCGGCCTCGTCCCCCAGCCCGAAGGCGGCGGCGCCGAGCGCCTTCACGATGGGCACGAAGATCGGCACGCAGAGCAGCAGGATGCCGACCCAGTCGAGGAACATGCCCAGCGCCACCAGCACGATCTGCATCACGATCAGGATGCCCCAGGGGCCGAGGCCCGTGCCCTCCAGCGCCTCCTGCACGAACTCCTGGCCGCCCTCCAGCACGTAGAGGCCGACGAAGATCGTGGCGCCGAACATGATCCAGATGACCATGGCCGAGGCCTTGAGCGTGGTGATGCAGGCCGAGCGAACGGTCGGCCAGTCCAGCTTGCGGTGGATGGCCGCCACGATGAAGGCGCCAAAGGTGCCGATGCCCGCGGCCTCCACCGGGGTGGCGACGCCCGCGAAGATCACGCCCAGCACGATGACGATCAGGGCCAGCGGCGCGGACATGTGGCCCAGCAGCCGGATCTTGTCGGCGAAGCTCACCCGTTCCTCGACCGGGATCGGCGGGCCGAGGCGTGGATTCATGTAGCTGCGCGCGGTCACGTAGAAGATGTAGAGGCCCGAGAGCAGCAGCCCCGGGAAGACCGCGCCGATGAACAGCTCGCCGACGGACTGCTCGGCAACCACGGCGTAGATGATGGCCAGAATCGAGGGCGGGATCAGGATGCCCAGCGTGCCCCCGGCCATGATCGAGCCCATGGCGATCTTGGGATCGTAGTCGCGCGCCAGCATCGCGGGCAGCGCGATGATGCCCATGGTCACCACCGCGGCCCCGATCACGCCGACCATCGCCGCCAGGATCGTGGAGGCGATGATGGTGGCCGAGGCGAGCCCGCCCTTCACGCCGCCCAGCACCTTGTAGATGACGTCGAACATCTCGTTGATGATGCCCGCCCGCTCAAGCATGGCGGCCATGAAGATGAAGAGCGGAATCGCCGAGAGCTGGTAGTTCGTCATCAGCGGGAAGATGCGGCTCGGCACGATGTTCAGCGCGTTCTCGTCGCCCAGCACGAACAGGAACACGCAGGCGAGCCCCCCGGTGACGAAGGCCAGCGGCAGGCCAGCCATCAGCAGCACCAGCAGGCTGCCGAACATGATGAGGGTCAGCCACTCGATCGAGACTTCAAGACCCATGGCTCAAGCCCCCCGCACCACGGCGCGCAGGTCCTGCGCGAGTTTCGACACGCCCTGAAGGACCAGCAGCACCGCGCCCGCGATCATCATGAACTTCATGGGCCAGAGCGCGACCTCCCACTCGTTGAAGCTGATCTCCCCGAACCGGATGGCCGGGTCGGTCGCGTCCGCCCAAAGCCGCGACAGTGCCTCCCCGATGCCGGCCTGTCCGCGCGCCCAGTCGCTGAACCCGGCGTTGCCCGCCGGCACGGCGATGGAGTCCATGGCGAAGATGTAGCTGGTCACGAGCAGCGTGCCCGCGAAGATGAAAAAGAAGATCGAGGTGAAGAGATCCACGATGGCCTTCCGGCGCGCAGAGAGCGGCGCGTAGAAGACATCGACGCGCACATGGGATTCCGTCAGCATCGCGTAGGACCCGGCGATGAGATACTGCATGCCGAACATCAGATACATCGCCTCATGCGCCCAGTTGGTGGGCGAGTTGAAGACATAACGGGCGACGACCTCGTAGTAGTAGACGAACACCGCGATCACCGCCCAGTAGCTCACGAACTCCCCGGCGTAGAGCGACAGGCGGTCGATCCAGCCCGTCCAACCGGCGGAGACCCGGGCCGCGTCGCCCTCGGCCTCGTCGGACTCCACCTCCTCCATCGGGTCCTCGGCCCCCTCGGCCGCGCCGATCCGCTCGCGCGCCGCGCGCACCAGCCAGGGCATCAGCACGGCGTCGAGCGCCATCAGCGCGAGGATCAGGTAGAAGGCGTAGCGGGCCATCGAGCCCCAGAAGGCCCGCTTCTCGGCCGCCGCCTGCGTCTCGGGCCGGGCCGTCTCCAGCTCCGTCTCGGAGCGGGCGATGCGCTCCTCCGCCGTCTCGATGCGCTCCTCCGCGCGCTGCAGCCGGCGCTCGGCGGCCGTCTGCGCGAAAGAGCCCTCCTCCGCGGTCTCCAGCTCCTCGCGCAGGTCGTCGATCTCGGCGCGCGCGCTCTCCAGCCTCGGACGCTCGCGCTCGAGCGTGCGCTCGGCCACCCGCACGAGGTTCTGGGCGTCGGAGAACGTCTCGCGCGCGTCGCGCTCCATGGCGTTGGCGTAGAGAATGAAGACGAAGATCGGCAGGAAGAGAAGACCCCACAGGTTCTTCAGATACATCCTGTGCAGACCGAGGATCCCGCCGGTGATCAGGATCAGGTATCCCAGCGCCAGCGAATAGGTGCGCCTGCCCGGCCGGCTGCGCCGCGCCAGGATCATGGCCAGGATCGGGAAGACGATCAGCCCGACCCAGTAGAGCCAGTGGGGCAGCACGAAGTGGAGAGACGGCATCTCGCGTCCTTCGCAAATGGAGGCGCCGGTCCGGCCGGGTCGCCGACGCCGCCCCGCAAGGGAGGCGACGCCGCGCGGCCGGGCCGGATCGGCGCCGGGATCGGCCGCCCGTTTCCAGGCGGACCGAGCTCAGAGGTCCAGCGTCAGCCCCTCGACCTGAGAGGGGTCCACGTAGCCCAGCGAGCCGGACATCATGTAGTCGAGCTGGATCTGGAAGATCCGCGCCGCGTTCTTGTCGCGGTTGGCGTACTTGTACCAGATCGGCACGGCCACCTCGGTCATCAGCTCGACGTCGTCCTGGCTCAGGCGCGTGACCTCGGTGCCGTCGGCCTCGAACTTCTCCCAGGCCTCCTGGTCGGCCTTCTGGATCGCGGCGTGGTGCATGTCGGAGTAGACATGCGTCTCCATCTCCACGAAGCGCTTCAGATGGTCGGGCAGATCCTGCCAGGCCTGCCTGCCCACGGTGAGGTCCATGAGGTCGACCGGCTGGTAGAGCGACATGAACCCCGGCGGGCCCATGGAGATGTAGTCGGTGACCTGGCTGAAGCCGAGCGAGTAGTTCACCGCCGGCCCGACATAGTCGGCCACGTCGATGGTGCCCTTCTCCAGCGCCGGGAAGATCTCGGAGCCCGGAAGCACCGTGGTCTCGGCCCCGATCTCGTTGAAGACGTCGGCGACCATGCCGCCCGGCAGGCGCATCTTGCGGCCCCGGAAGTCGTCGATCGAGCGGATCGGCACCTTGGAGTGGATGATGTTCGGGCCGTGATGGATGGGCCCGACGAAGTGCATGCCCTGGGCGGCGTAGAGCTCGCGCGCGATGTCGATGCCGCCCAGGCCGTAGTAGAACACGTCCCACTCGTGCGGGTTGCGCATGCCCAGCGGGTAGGAGGTGAGGAACACCGCCGCCGGGATGATGCCCTGGGCGTAGATGGTGAAGGGGTTCACCGCGTGCAGCACGCCGTTCTTCACGGCGTCGAAAAGCTGGAAGTCCCCGACCACGTCGTTGGCGCCGAAGGGCTGGAACTCCAGCTCGCCGCCGGTCTTCTCCTTGATGGAGGCGCACCAGTCCCTGAAGATCTGAAGGCCCGCGCCGCCGGGCCACGAGGTCTGGATCTTCCAGGTGATCGTCTGGCCCTGGGCCGTGGCGATGGACGGCGCCGCCAGGCCGCCGGCCGCCATGGCCGCGCCGCCTGCCAGAAGCCGGCGCCGATTCACGCTGTGTTCGGTCATCTCGCGTCCTCCCTGGGGACCGGCCCGCATTCGCGGCGGGCCTGAAACGTGTTTCTTCGCATGACGGCCCGGCCTCGCCGGACCGCCTCGCAGATGTTCCGCTCCGCGGAGATGGATTCCAATCATTTGCCGCATGGTTTTTCATCAGACGGAAGGCCGCTGCGCGCGGCGCGCGCGTTGCGGCCTCGTCCTGCGACGCCGCGCTCCTCGAGGGCGGTTTCCAGGCCCGCCTGCATGACGCATCATGCCCCTCCCGCCCCCCTGTTCTCCCGGCCATTTTCTGCAGGAATCCTCCATGACCGTCGTCGCCGATTTCCGCCCGCCCCCCCGCCTGCTCAACGAAGCGGGCGAGGAGCGGCGCGTGGGCGTGGAGCTGGAGTTCGCCGCCCTCTCCGCCCACGACGCGGCCGAGCTGATTCAGCAGCTCTTCGGCGGCGACATCGAGCGGGACGACCCGCACCGCTACCTCGTCCGCGACACCGAGTTCGGGGAGTTCGTCTGCGAGCTCGACACCCGCCTCGCCCACGCGCCCAAGGATGCCAAGCAGCGGCTCAACCGCGACGCCTTCGACCAGCTTCTCGGCGATATCGGGGGCGAGCTGCGGCGCATCTACGGCGATGTCAGCTCCCTCCTCGTCCCCTGCGAGGTCGTCTGTCCGCCCATTCCCGTCACGCGCCTCGGGCGGGTGGATCAGCTGGTGGAGCTTCTGATCCGCAAAGGGGCCGCGGGCACCCAGTCAAGCGTCTTCTACGCCTTCGGCGCCCAGCTGAATCCGGAGATCGCCACCCGCGACCCCAACTGGCTGACCTCCATGCTCAAGGCCTATCTGCTCTGCTCGGACTGGATCCGCGCGATCATCGAGGTGGACGCGACCCGCCGCCTGACCTTCTTCGCCGACGCCTTCCCCTCGCGCTATGTCGACAACGTGGTCCGCCCGGGCTACTGGCCGGACCTGGACGGGCTGATGGCCGATTACCTGGACTGGAACCCGACGCGGAACCGGGAGCTGGACCTGCTCCCCCTCTTCGCCTGGTTCGACGAGGACCGCGTGCGCCGCGCCGCTCCGGGGCAGAAGATCGCCACGCGCCCCACCTTCCACTACCGCCTGCCCAACGCGGATCTCGGCCGCCCCGGCTGGTCCGTGACGCTGGAATGGAACCGCTGGCAGGTGATCGAGCAGCTGGCCGAGAAGCCCGACGCGCTCGCCGGCATGGGGCGCGACTATCTGGAGAACCGCGCGCGCCTTGTGCCGCGGGACTGGGCCGTGAAGGCCAGCGAATGGCTGGTCCTGGCATGAGCGGCCGCCCGCGCATCGGCGTGACCACCTCGGCCGGCGGCGGGCGATACATGTGGTGGTTCTACTGGCTGTCCATGCATCTGCTCGGCGCCGCGCCGGTCAGGCTCCTCGCGCCGCTGGACAAGGCGCGTCTGTCGGAGTTCGACGGCTTCATCATCGGCGGAGGCGACGACATCGGGGCGGAGCTCTACGGCGCCGAAGCGCCTCTGGAGGTGAAGTTCGACCCCGCGCGCGACGCGATGGAGCTGTCCATCCTCGACCACGCCCTGCCGCGGGACATGCCTGTTCTGGGCGTGTGCCGCGGGGCGCAGATGCTCAACGTGCATCTGGGCGGCACGCTGCACCAGGACGTGCGGGCCGCCTATGACGGAGTGCCGCGCATGTGGACCCCCCTGCCCCGCAAGCTGGTTCGCCTGCGCCCGGGCACGCGCCTGCACGAGATCATGGGAGAGGAGGAGCTGGACGTGAACAGCCTGCACAACCAGGCCATCGACCGTCTGGGCGAGGGGCTGACCGTCTCGGGGCGCGACGAATACGGCGTGGTGCAGGCGGTCGAGGATCCGGCCCGCCCCTTCCGCGTCGGCGTGCAGTGGCACCCGGAGTTCCTGATCTACCGCGCCTCCCAGCGCCGGCTCTTCCGCGCCTTCATCGAGGCGGTGGAGCGGGAGGCCTGAGCCCCCCTGCCCCTCAGTCCAGCGCGCCGAGCCCGTCCAGCTCCGCAAGCCGCGCCTCATCGTAGCCCAGGATGCCGCGCAGCACGGCGTCGCGGTCGCGCGCGTAGCTCAGCGGCGCGGAGCGGGGCGGGTCGGCCGGGGTCTCCGAGAGGTCGAAACGGCACTTCTCCACCACCATCTCGCCCAGATCGGCGTCCGGCAGGGCGATGAAATGCCCCTGCTCCGCGATCTGCGGATCACGGGCGAGATCCGCCGTGCCGGCGACGAGATGCGCCGGCACGCCACGCGCCTGCAGGCGGGCCTCGACCCCTTCAGGCGGCTGCGGGGAGGTCCACTCCGCAATCAGCGCCTCCAGTTCGTCCTCGCCGGCCTTGCGCCCCTCCAGCGTCGCGTATCGGGGATCGGCCGCAAGGTCGGGGCGGCCCATCTCCTCGGCCAGCGCGCGCCACTCGGCATCGTCGCGCGCCGCGATCGCGACCCAGCGCGGATCGGCGCCCTCCGGCGTCAGGCAAGGGAAGACGCCATGCGGCGCCATCTGCGGGTCGCGGTTGCCCTCCGCCTTCGCCACGCGCCCCGTGGCATGATAGTCGGCGATGGCCGGGGCGAGCATCTGCATCCCCGCCTCCGCCTGGGAGATGTCGAGCCAGCAGCCCTCCCCTGTCCGCCGGCGGTGGTCCAGCGCCGCCAGCAGCGCGGCCAGCGCGTAGCGCGGCCCGACATAATCCGTGTAGGGGCCGTAGGGCCCGACTGGCAGTCCGTCGCGCGGGCCGACAAGGCCCTGATAGCCGGCCATGGCCGCTCCGATGTTGCCGAAGCCCGCCAAGCGCTTCCACGGCCCCGACTGCCCCATCAGCGAGGTCGAGAGCATGACGATCGAAGGGTTGCGGGCCCGCAGCGCCTCGTAGCCCAGCCCCCAGCGCTCCATCTGCCCCGGCGCGAAGCTCTCCACGACAACATCGGCCCACTCGGCGAGGTCGCGGACGACGTCCCGCGCGGTATCCTGGCCCAGATCGAGCGTGATCCCCAACTTGCCCGTGTTGCAGTTGGCGTAGATCGCCGTGCGCTCGGGATGGACCTCGCCCCCGTAATAGGGGCCCATGTTGCGCGCCGTCTCCAGCCGCTTCGCGGATTCCACGCGCACCACGGTGGCCCCGAAGTCCGCGAGGTTGCGCCCGATCATCGGGCCGGCGACGACCCAGGCCAGGTCGAGCACCTTGAGATCTGCCAGCGGGGCGGTCATCGCGTCTCCTCCATGGCTGCGGCCTCGGCGCGGGCGCCCGAGCCGAGCCAGTCGAGCATCACCGCCTCGGTGTGCTCCCCGATCTCGGGCGCCGGAGCGTCCCCCGCGAAGCCGGGCGCGTCGGTGTAGGCGAACGGCCCCGGCAGCAGGGTGTCGCGGCCCCGCGCGTCGGTCACCGTGTGGAAGAAGCCGCGGGCGGTCTCGTGCGGGCTCTCCACCAGATCCTTCACCGTGGCGACGGGGGCGAGCAGCAGCTTGCGGTCGATCGCCAGCTCCACCGCCTCCTCCTTGCTCATGCCAGAGAGGAACGCCGCCACCTCCCCCCGCAGGACCTCCAGCTGGTCGTCGGTGACCTCGTCGTTCATGATGCGGTGGTGCAGCGTGGACCAGTCCCAGTCCCGGAACGCCTCGCTCAACGCGCCCCTTTCCGTCATCAGGGCCATAAAGGCGTTGGTGAAACGTCCGGTGGCCGGGCCGATGGCGAGGTGGATCTCGAGCAGACCCTCCTTCGCGTGCCACTTCGAGCGCTGCGTGCGCGCACCCGAGCCCGACAGGTCCACCGGCTTCTTCTTCCCCGTGTAGCGCGGACGCAGCGAGAAATCCGGGTGCCCGACGACGTCAGCGAGGCTCAGCGACAGCGTCGCCTGGGTCGCGGAACGCTGGACGGAGGTCGCCACCCGCTGCCCCCGCCCCGAGGAAAGCCGCGCGAAATGCGCCATCAGGGCGCCCGAAACGGCATCGGCCGCCGCATGGGCCCAGGCCTGCGGGACCCTCACCCTCGTGGGCGTGCCGCCGGTCAGCGCCGTCGGGGCCAGCGGCCCGCCCGAAGCCCACAGGACGAGGTCCGACTCGGCGTAATCCGCCTTCGGCCCCGTCATCCCGAAGGGCGTGATGATCATGTGAATGGCGCCGGGATTGGCCTGCGCGATCTCTTCCGGCGTCAGCCGGGCCGGCTCGTGCGGCCCGCGGGACTCGATCACGAAGTCCGCCCGCGCGACCAGCGCTAGCAGCGCCCGCCTGTCGCCATCGTCCGCAGGGTCGAGCGCGACGCTGCGCTTGCCAGCCGCGTAGGACGCCCAATGCATGGATCGGCCGTCATCGTCGAAAGGTCCGACCGCGCGCCCATTGGAGCCTCCGGGCGGTTCCACCTGCACGACGTCGGCGCCGAGCTGGGCGAACATCCGGCCCGCCAGCAGGCCTCGATGGTCGCTGAGATCCAGCACCTTGTAGGGGGACAGAAAGCCGGTGCGCCCGGCTGCGCGGTCGGTCATTCAGGGCCTCGCTTGGCGTCTCCTCCCGGGCCGGCAGGACCGGCCCCGGAGGCGATCAGTAATCCATATGTTCGCAGGACGCCACGCCCCTGCGGGCGGCGGCCCGGAAAGGCCGCCGCGCCGGGCGCCGCCTCAGGAGGCGGCCTCGGCCTTCGCCTTGCGCGCCCCGTGATGGACGATCACGGTCGCGGCCAGCTTCGCGCCGCGCACGCCCGCGTCCGCCGGGCTCTCGCCCAGGATCAGGCCGGAGAGCAGGCCGGCGGCGTAGGCGTCGCCCGCGCCGGTCAGGTCCACCACCCGGTCCACCGGCTGGGCGGCGATGTGCGCCACGCCGTGGCCGTCGGCGACCCAGGAACCCTTCTCGCCCTGGGTGACGGCGGCGAGTTCGGTGTGCTGGGCGGCCCATTTCAGGCCCTCCACCGGGTCGTCGAGCTCGGCGATGGCGCAGATCTCCTCGTGGTTGCCCACCAGGATGTCGCAATGCCCTCCGATGAAGTCCTGGATGGCGCCGCGGTGGCGGTCCACGCAGCCGGCGTCCGACGGCGTCAGCGCGATCTTGGCGCCGGCCTTGCGGGCCAGGACGCAGGCGCGCTCGATCGCCTCGGCGCCGTTCGGGGCGTCGAAGAGGTAGCCCTCGACCAGCAGCATGCCGAAGGCCGGCGGCAGCGCGTTGGTCACGTCCTCGGGCGTCAGCGTCACCGCGGCGCCGAGGAAGGTGGACATGGTCCGCTCGCCGTCCGGCGTGACCAGCACCACGCAGCGGCCCGTGCCGGTCCCGTCCGTCGCGCGGGGCGCGTGGAAGCCGATGCCGAGATCGGCGAAATCCGCGGCGAAGGCGTCGCCGAGGTCATCCCGGGCGACCTTGCCGACATACTCGCAGGACACGCCGAGCCCCGCGGAATGGGCCACCGTGTTGGCCACGGAGCCGCCGGACATGCGCACGCCGGGCCCGATCTCCTCGTAGAGCGCGGCGGCGGCCGCGTCGTCCACCAGATGCATGCCGCCGGCGCGGAGGCCGTGGCGGGAGATCGCCTCATGCGGCGCGTCGGCGAGAACGTCGACCAGGGCGTTGCCGAGGCCGACGAGCTGGGGTCTGCGTTCGCTCATGCTTGTGTCGAGGCGCGGGCTCGCCGCGGCCCCGCTCCTGTTCAGGGTCTCGATTGTCGGGGGCGAAGATGGCATGCGTCCCGGCGGCGCGCAGGGCGCCGCCGGGACGCGCGGGCCTCACTCGGCCGCGATGGAGTGGCCGAACTCCTTGGCCAGCGCCTCGGCGATGTCCGTGCGCTCCCAGGAGAAGCCGCCGTCCGCCTCGAACGCGCGGCCGAAATGACCGTAGGCCGCGGTGCGCTGGTAGATCGGGCGCAGCAGGTCGAGCTGCTCGCGGATGCCGCGCGGGGTCAGGCGCACCATCTCGCGCAGGGTCCTGCCGAGCTTGTCCTCGTCCACCTTGCCGGTGCCGTAGGTCTCGACATAGACCGCGACCGGCTCCGGCACGCCGATGGCGTAGGCCAGCTGGATCAGGCACTTGTCGGCCAGACCCGCGGCCACGACGTTCTTGGCGAGATACCGCGCGGCGTAGGCGGCCGAGCGGTCGACCTTCGTCGGGTCCTTGCCGGAGAACGCGCCGCCGCCATGCGGGGCCGCGCCGCCGTAGGTGTCCACGATGATCTTGCGCCCGGTCAGGCCCGCGTCGCCGTCCGGCCCGCCGATCACGAAGCGCCCGGTCGGGTTCACGAACAGCCGGTCGTCGGAGATGTGCCAGCCCTCGAGCATGGCGTCCGAGACGTAAGGTTTCACCATCTCGCGGACCTGCTCCTGCGTCAGGTCCTCGGCATGCTGGGTGGAGACGACCACCGCGTCGAGGCCGACGGGCTTGCCGTTCTCGTACTTCAGCGTGACCTGGGACTTGGCGTCGGGCCCGAAGCCGGGCTGCTTGCCGGACTTCCGGTCCTCGGCCATGTTGCGCAGGATGCGGTGCGCGAACTGGATCGGCGCGGGCATCAGCTCGTCGGTCTCGTTGCAGGCGTAGCCGAACATGATGCCCTGGTCGCCGGCGCCTTCCTCGCCCTTGTCGCCCTCATCGACGCCCTGGGCGATGTCGGCGGACTGGGCGTGCAGGCGGTTGACCACCTCCATGGTGCGCCAGTCGAAGCCGGGCTGCTCGTAGCCGATGTCTTTGACGCACTCGCGCGCGATCTCCTCGACGCGCTTGAGCACGCTGTCGGGGCCGCGAACCTCGCCGGCGATGGTCACGTGGTCCGTGGTCGCCAGCGTCTCGGCCGCGACGCGCACGTCCGGGCCCTCGGCCAGGTAGGCGTCGAGGATCGCGTCGGAAATGCGGTCGCAGACCTTGTCCGGGTGCCCCTCGGACACGGACTCGCTGGTGAAGAGCCAGGATTTGTTCGCCATCGTCTCTCGTTCCTCCGTTCGGTTGTGGGGGTCGGCCCGGCGCGCAGGCGCCTCAGGCCGATTTCTTCAGGGCCTGGCCCGGCGAATACGCCAGGTTGGGCGCAAGCCAGGACTCGACCTCCTCGATCGTCATGCCCTTGCGCCGGGCGTAGTCCTCGACCTGGTCGCGGCCGATGCGCCCGACCCCGAAATACCGCGCCCCGGGATGGGCGAAGTACAGGCCGGACACCGCCGCCGCAGGCCACATGGCGCAGGACTCGGTCAGGTGGAGCCCGGCGTTCTTCTCCGCCTCCAGAAGGCGGAACAGGGTGCGCTTCTCGGTGTGATCCGGGCAGGCCGGGTAGCCCGGCGCAGGCCGGATGCCCCGATAGCGCTCCTCGATGACCTCGTGAGTCTCGAGATCCTCATCCGGGGCATAGCCCCAGTATTCGCGGCGGATCTTCGCGTGCAGCCACTCCGCCAGAGTCTCGGCCACCCGGTCGGCAAGCGACTGGACAAGAATGGCCTCGTAGTCCTCTCCGGCCGCCTTGTAGCGCTCCGCGATCTCGTGGACCTCCGGCCCGGCGGTGACGGCGAAGCCGCCCGTCCAGTCCGGCACGCCGATCGGCGCCACGAAGTCGGCCAGGCACAGGTTCGGCCGGTCCTTGGACTTCGTCGTCTGCTGGCGCAGCATCGGGAAGGTCGCCGCCCGTTCCTTGCGATCCTCGTCCGTCCACACGACCACGTCGTCGCCGTCGGAGTTGGCCGGCCACAGGCCGAACACCGCTCGCGGGCGGAACCACTTCTCTTCGCAGATGCGCTTGAGCATCTCCTGCGCCCGGCCATAGAGCTCACGCGCCGTCTCGCCCTTCTGGGGGTCGTCGAGGATGTCGGGGAAACGCCCCCTCATCTCCCAGGTCTGGAAAAACGGGCCCCAGTCGATCCAGGGGATCAGCTCCTCGACCTTGATGTCGTCGAGCACCTTGCGCCCGGTCATCGCCGGCGCCTCCGGGGCGCGCTCGTTCCAGCCGCCCTCGAAGGGGTTGGCGCGCGCCTCCTCGATCGGGATCGTCGGGCGCTCGCCCACCCGGCCGGAGGCGTCGCGCTGCGCGCCCTGCTCGGCCGTGATCCCGGCGAGGAAATCGCCCCGACGGTCCTTCGACAGCAGGTTGGAGACCACCCCGACCGCCTTGGAGGCGTCGTCCACATGCACCACGCCATGCGCGTATTCCGGCGCGATCTTGAGCGAGGTGTGCTTCTTGGAGGTCGTCGCGCCCCCGATCAGCAGCGGAATGTCGAAGCCCTTGCGCGTCATCTCCTGGGCGACGTCGACCATGCGGTCGAGCGAGGGGGTGATCAGGCCCGACAGCCCGATGATGTCGGCCTTCTCCTCCTTCGCCTTCGCAAGGATGTCCTCGGTGGGCACCATGACGCCCATGTCCACGACGTCGTAGTTGTTGCACTGCAACACGACGCCGACGATGTTCTTGCCGATGTCGTGGACGTCGCCCTTCACCGTCGCCATCAGGACCTTGCCCTTGGCGGAGGTGTCGCCGGCCAGGCGCTTCTCCTCCTCCATGTAGGGCAGGAGGTGGGCCACGGCGGCCTTCATCACGCGGGCGGACTTGACGACCTGGGGCAGGAACATCTTGCCCTCGCCGAACAGGTCGCCGACGATGTTCATGCCGTCCATCAACGGCCCCTCGATGACATCGAGCGGCTTGTCCGCCCTCTGGCGGGCCTCCTCGGTGTCCTCGATCACGAAGTCGGTGATTCCGTGGACCAGCGCGTGCTCGAGCCGCTTCTCGACCGGCTCCTCGCGCCACTTGGGGTCCTCCTTCTTCTGCGCCTCGCCGGAGCCGCGATACTTGTCCGCGATCTCCAGCAG